>JANMMR010000242.1:0-7024 GCA_031373455.1 Rhodoferax sp. | reverse complement strand
GGGCGTTCGGCGAAACACCGAAGAGAAGGCGCCAATGCCCCAAGGAGCCCTGCACCTGGTGAGGTGCGAGGACGAGGCTTTTGCGGTCTCAACGTGCCCGGCCAGCGGCCGCCGGAAGCGCGCAGCGCTGGAGGCGGTCCGACTGCGCCGGGCTGTTAGGCGTCATCTGCGGTCCGCGCCGCATAGAGTTGTGGAAGCAGATGCTCAAACATACTGACCTCCTCAACGTTGTGCGTGAGCCAGGCCGTTCCCATCGCATTAGAGAAGATGCGCGGTCGAACGGCAGTATTGAACAGCGTAGCGCGGATCCCAGAGCTGCCGCCGACGACCATTCGCGAGCGGTACGAAGCTCCGTCGCGAACGCTCCCGAAGCGATGCTCCAGGCGGAAGATCTCGATACCAAGCTCGTGGCGCACAAGAGAGATCCCCTCTTCGTCCAGCTTTTCGACATGCTCGGTCGAGTCCACGTAATAGTCAGGGTTGGCCGCCAAGGCCTCGACGATTCGAAAGCGAGCCCCCTCGCCCGTACCTCCTGATGGCGAATGCGTGGCCAGTTCCCAGTGGATGTGATCGCGGGGATGCCAGAGCAAGTACCGCGGATAGGTCTTCCCTTGGTAGTTCATCGTTTGACCCAGCGACTCGAACCACCACCGCAACATGCTCGGAGTGACTCCGTGAATCGTGTCGTGTTCGATGGTCAGGACGAGCTGACCATTGGGCAGCACTGACTCGGTCGTTCGAGCCGTGGAGACCGACTTCATTGGGCCTACATGTGGGCGCTCGGGAAGCAAAGGTAGCTTTGCGAAATTCATAAGCTGGAGGGTACGCTGTGGTTCTAGTGACGCCTAACGCAATATAGCTCGTCGGATAAACCCGGAAACCCAGGATAGCCGGCCGGATAAACCCGGCAGCCTAGCCCAAACCCAAACGGTTGACTGCGCTGAATCTCGCTTGGCAACCAGGTTTAAGAACGGAATGCTGCAACCAAATGCAGTCATCTGCGATCCCATGAACCCTGTCATCTATACCTCCCAGTCGATGCGCTTGCTGGCGCACCATGGCGAGGTGCTGCGTTATGGCCACTATAGCGTTTCAGTCGAACACACCCAATCTTCGGATCGAAAAATCTTGTAGTTTTGAGCAGGAATACGGTGTTGACGTGCGCCGGGCATGGCCGAACAGGCCTAGAGCCAAGGAAGGGGCGTCTTGCAAATCAATCATACCTAAAATGGGGTTGATTGAACCGAATAGGACTGTTTCGCGCCAGGGTTCAGGGGAAATGAGCATCCAAGTCACGTATTTATTGCGCAATAAGCTATATAAATAATAGCAAATTGGATGTCGAAGGAATTTGAATAGAACCTCGTCCTGCGATTTTCGGCCCCCGTTGTCTTCACCGTTGGCGCACCGAAAAGTCAACCCATATCTGGTCGATGGGGCGTTCGGCGTAGCGGCATCAAGAAGGAGCCGCGCGCTGTGCGTTTACTACTTGGGCGGGGATGGTTCGCGGCGGGTGACAGCCGCGTAGCCGAGCGCCCCATCGGCCTGATCCCGCCAGCGATCTAAAACGCCAGCCTGATACTTCACCCGCAACTACCCAAGCTGTTGAGACCACCCCTGCAGTTGCGACAGCGAAGCCGTCACGCCGCCGCACACGACCACCAGCACCGACTTGAATTCCTCCAGCACGGCGGTGCGGTCATACACCGTCGCCAGTGCCGCGCCGCAGGCGGGCTCCACCACCAGGCGGTGGTCGTCCATGAAGCGCAGGCAGGCCGACACCGCTTCATGGTCGCTGACAACCTCCGTCAAAATCCGGTGCCGCTGCGACCATTCAAACGCCTGCTCACACACCTTGCGGGCGCCCAGCGAGGTGGCAATGCTGGTGATGGCGGCCAGCTCCACCCGCTGCCCTGCCTGGACCGACTGGGCGTAAGAATCAGCCCCGCGCGTTTCCACGGCCAGCACCGGCACGTCGGCCCAGCCATTGCGGCGCAGCCCCTCGACCACGCCACACAACAGGCCGCCGCCACCCACCGACAACACCACCACATCCGGCTTCACACCGCCGTGCACGATCTCGTCCACCATGGTCGCGTGGCCGCGCCACAGCAGCGGGTCGTCAAACGGGTGCAGGAACGCGTCTGACGGCGTGACCATCGAGAGCGCCAGTGCGTTGGCCTCCTGCCACGACGGCCCGTGCACGATCACCTCGGCGCCTTCAAGGCGAATCAAGGCCTGCGCCCGCAAAGACGTGGTCTCGGGCACCACCACCACCACCGGCACTCCGAGCTGGCGCCCGGCGTAGGCCACCGCAATGCCGGCGTTGCCGCCCGAGGAGGCGATAAAGCGCGTCGCGCCCCGGCGCACATATTCCTGGCAGGCCAGGCCGATGCCGCGAATCTTGAACGAGCCGGGCGGCTGCACGGCTTCGAGCTTGAGCCACACCTTGTGCCCCGAAATCTGCGAGAGCGCGCGCGATTCGAGCAGCGGGGTTTGAATGTGCAGAGGGGTCATGGGCCGCCTTTTGTTGAGGTTGTCAGGGCCGCGCGTCCAGCAGGTCCATCGACTTGCGCCACGGGTTGAAGCCGCTCACCAGGGCGCTGGCCAGCAGGATCATTGTGCCGCCGATGTAAGTGCCCGAGCTCAGCGGCTCACCCAGAAACACGTGGCCCCAGGCCACACCGAAGAGCGGCACCATGAACATCGGCGTCATCGCGGCCACGGGCGATACGTGCGCCATGATGCGCAGGTGCGCCCAATACGCCAGGCCGGAGGTCACCACGCCCAGCAGGGCAACAATGGCCAGCACGCCAGGCGTGAAACGCGCTTGTGGCAGCGACCACACGGCGGCCGGCACCATGGCCAAAAAAGCCAGCCCGTGGATGCCGGCGGCCACCTGCAGCGGCTGCATGCGCGAGAGGGAACGTTTCATGAATGTGGTGGAGATGCCAAAACAGGCTGCCGCGGTGATGCAGCCCAGCACCGCCAGCAGCACCGAGGGCGTCAAGGGCACCGGGCCGAGCTTGACGATCAATCCCACGCCGATCACACCCAGCAGGCAGCCCAGCAGCTTGCGCGGTGTGAGCGTGTCTTCCTTCATCCAGGCGGCCCAAAACGTGCCAAACAGGATGCCCGTGGAGTTGAGCAAGGCGCTGTAACCGGCCGGCAAATACAGCGCCGACCAGCTGAACAGCAGGAACGGCACCGCCACCGAGAGGATCGCCAGCACCAGCAGCTCGCGCCAGTGCGGCAGCGGCCAGTGGTGGCGCACCAGGCGCATGATGATCGCCAGCGTCAAGGCCGCCAGCCCCAGGCGCAGCGCCGTCAACACATAAGGGCCCAACACCGGGCTCGCGATGCGCAGCAACATGAAAGACGCGCCCCACAAGGCGGAGAGCGCGATCAACTGCAGGAAGTATTTGATTTTCAAGGCGCTGGCCGCAGGGCAAGGGTGCAGGCAGCAGCGTGGGCGTGAACATGTGCGCGAGCGAACGTGTGCGCGCCGCAGGTCTTGCCAGAAATGCGTTTCATGGCTTGATTCTAGGGATCGCTGCGCAGTTTCGACGGTTGAAGACAATCAAGGGATCATCAAGGCCACGCCAGCACGTCGATACAACGCAAATGTTAACACCCATGTTAACAATTTGCTGATTTCGGGATGAAAATGCCAAAATGCGAACTTTTTCGGCGCCCAAGTCACGTGAAATATGGATTTATTGCTATATTAATAATAGCAAGTGACGTGTTTCAGAAACATTGCGATCCAACGCTTCAACGATCCAACGAACCCTCGCCTTCAAAAGCTGCGCCAGCGCCGCCACCTTCTCAAAATCGCTCCAGCAGGCCTCTGCGCCAGCAGCCCTCCGCTCCAGCGGCCAGATTCAATGCGCCGCGATGGACGCCATGGAAGTGGTCTGGGCCACGGCGGCCTGTGTTGCGGCCTTCGCAGGCGCATTCAACAGCCGCAGGCAGGCTTCTCCAGAACCCAAGGCCGCCAGGGAGTTGCAATGCTGCGTGGCGGCACTGTGCACCGACATGGCCACACGCAGGTTTTCACCACGCGCAACCGATTCGCGCACCACCAGCACAAACACCATCAGCAGCGCCAAAGCGACCAGCGCAACCACCCATTCCACCAGGTAGGGAATGCTGGCGCGCGCAGGTTGGCGCCCCCACCATGGCGCCACCGAAAACAGCGGGTTTGCCGGCCAGCCGGCGCTGCCTGCGCGGGCATTGCCAACGCGGTTATGCAGGTGGTTCGAATCCAGGGTTTGTGTGAGGCTGGCCAATTTGCGCTCCGGTTGCAGCCCGCGAAACGCTGGCTGCCTGTGAGCCCCATCATGCGGGCGCGCGACGCCAGCGCCCATCAGCCAAAGCGTGCAAACCGCGTAGGCCGTGGCTGACAAACGCAAACCCCACCAGCGCGCAGGGCTGTGCGGCCTGGCGCACTGTCCACAGAGGGCAATTGGCGGTTAAATGGCGGAATGGAAATCGCGCCAGCGCGCCACCCAACCCGAAAGGACCCCATGAACAAACCCACCCACCGCTTCAGCGACCTGTTTGCCCAACTCGGCTTGCCCTGCGAGCCCGACGACATCGCCACATTTCTGGCGGCGCACGCCCCGCTGGCAGACAACATCAAGCTGGCCGACGCCCCCTTCTGGTCGGCCGCACAGGCCACTTTCCTGAAGGAAGCCTTGCTGCAAGATTCTGACTGGGCCGATCCGGTGGACAACCTCAGCCAGTCGCTGCGGGCACCCAAAACCTGAGCCCTGCGGGCGCCCAAAAATCCAGGGCCCTGTACTGGCCGGTCTCAGGCCGGCGGCGCAGCCAGGGTCGGGTTGCGCCGCGCCAGAATGTCTTGCATGCGCATATCGACCATATCCAACAGGCCTTGTTGCGCCGGGATGACGTAGTACTGGTCTTGCTGGATCGCCTTCACCACCGCCTCTGCCACAAAAGCCGGCTCAAAACCCGCTTCAAGCGCCGTGCGGAACTGCTGGGCCAGGGCGCGCACGCCAGGGGCCAGCGCCGTGACATCGGTTGCCGGGCCAAACTCAGCGGGCCGGTTGCGTTCAGCCTCCAGGATGCCGGTGCGGATCAGGCCAGGGCACAAGACCGAGGCCGACACTTTGGCGCCCAGGCTCTTGAGGTCTTTGTACAAACCTTCGGTGAAGCAGGACACCGCGTGTTTGGACACAAAGTACGGGTTGCCGCCCGTCAACAGGCCCGCCACAGACGCCGTGTTCACAACATGCCTCTCGTCGCCGCCCGCCAGCACCAGCTTCATGCCTTCGCCGGCAAACTGCTTCGCCAAAGCGAGGCCAATGCCGCTGGCAGCCCCGGTGACCACGGCCACACGGCCCTTGAGTTGTTTCATGTTGTGCCCCGTCTTGTTGAGGTCACTATGCAGTTGGCTGTTTTCTCAGCTCGCAGAAGGTACTTTCATCGGTGCACCCCCTTCAAACAAAGCCGCCACTTCAGCGACTTCCCGAAGCATATGTTCCCGAAAAAGCCTGACCCGCTTGGCGCGTCTAAGGTCTCGGTGGTAGAGCAACCACAAGCCCAGGTCGTGCTTCCCCTCCGGGGGGCAAAACCGCACCAGTGACGGATCCCCGTCACCCATGAAGCAAGGCAGATAGGCAAGCCCTGCACCCTGCCTTAGCGCAGCCACTGTCAACAAGGTGTCGTCGACAAAAAAATTGTGTTCCTGTTCGGGGCAAGCTTCTTTGGTCCAGGCCATGTGAAACCCGCAACACTCGATGCCCAACCACTTCTTTTTGGCCACACCCGCCCGCACATCTTCGCAATAGTCGCGCGCGCCGTAAACCGCTGAAGCGACGGTAGCCAGCCGGGTGCCGATCAAGGTGTCCGTGGGCGAGTTGGTCAGGCGAATGGCAATGTCGGCGTCGCGCTCGGCCAGGCGGACAAACTTGTTGGACACCTGAACGTGCAACTCAATATCGGGGTAATTCGCGCTGAAGCGCGTGAACATGGGCATCAGGACACTCGAGGCCATGTTGTTGATGGAGGTCACTTTCAACTCACCCGAAACGCCGCTTTCCTGCCCGCCCAAAGCCCCTTCAAATTCGAGGATCTGAACTTCGATCTTGCTGGCCGAGAGCTTCAACTCCTCTCCTGCTTCGGTCAATTCGTAGCCGGATGATCTGCGCTCAAGCAGCGGCGTGGCCAGACTTTCTTCAAGCGCGCGCAGGCGCCGGGACACCGTCGAATGCTGAACGGCCAACCGTTTCGCTGCGCCGCTGATAGAGCCTTCGCGGGCCACGGCCAGGAATATCCTCAGATCGTCCCATTGCATCGTGATGTTCCCGTCATGTGCAAATTTGCATTTCCAAAGCCGATTTTTGGCCAATTGACCGGATTATGGGCGTCAAGCATCCTTGACCTGCAAACAAAGCCCACAACCCAGGAGAAATACATGACAAGCCTGCAAAAAGCATTTGACCCGGTTGCATTCAAGGAAACAACCCGCACACAGTGGGACGGCGCAGCGGATGCCTGGAATCGGTGGTCCCCGCTGTTGGATCGATGGCTTGGCCCCGCGACAGATTTAATGCTCGACATGACACGGGTTCAAACTGGCAGCCGGGTGCTGGATGTGGCCGCTGGAGCAGGGGGACAAACCATGGCCGCCGCCAGCCGGGTCGGCCCCACAGGCTACGTCCTGGCGACCGATCTCTCGCCGGCCATCTTGCGGCATGCGGCCGCCAACGCCCGGTTGGCAGGGTATGGCCATGTTGAGACCCTCGTCGTTGATGGCGAGCAGCTGGGCGAGATCAAAGCTGCGTCATTTGATGCTGTCATTTCCCGCGTCGGCCTGATTTATTTCCCGGACCAGCACAAAGCGCTCAACAGCATGCGGGATCAACTGCATGAGGGTGGGCGGGTCGGCGCCATCACTTATGCAAGCGCCGCTTTGAATGGGTTTTTCTCGATCCCGGTGGGGATCATTCGCCGCCGTGCCGCACTGCCTGCGCCGCTTCCCGGGCAGCCGGGGCCC
>JANMMR010000394.1:0-2395 GCA_031373455.1 Rhodoferax sp. | reverse complement strand
GCGCCCAGCGCTTTGGGCTCGTAACAAAACAAAGACACCAGGCGTTCGCCGCGCCAGACAATGCCCTGTTTCTGGAGCCAAACAGCGCGTTTGAAAGCGGTTTGGCGCTGCGGCAGACCGGGCTCTCGCAACACGCCGCCGGTGTGGGCGGTGAAGCCGGGGTAGAAGAAGTGTTTGGCGAGGCCTTGGCCCGGGCCGGCCATGACCGGCGAGGGCAAGCCGTGGTTTTTTTCGGCGTAAGGTTCGGCAGATATGTATTCAAGGTTTATCCACGAATTATTTTTACCGAAATTAAGTCTCGAATTGTCTGCAAAATTTGCTATGTATTCAGGATTAATTTCGCAACCAAAAGACTCAATTAATACATTAAAATCTGAAAACAACGGATTTACAATGGTTTTGGGCCATTGGCGCACCTCGACCAAGGTTTGGCCGTCCTGTTCGGTGCGGCCCGGTGGCGCCATCCAGGCCAGCGCAGAGGGGTCGTCCACCCAGAGCCGCACCTGTTCACCGCGCGTGGCCAGGTCGCAACTCAAGCGCCAGCACACGGCAATGTCGCCATGGTTGTCGATGACTTTGCAGAAGATGTGCCAGAGGCGCGGCGGGTTCACGCTGCCGATTGTCCACAACACACAGGTTCTTACAATCCGCCCATGATTCAGCTCGGCAACGCTGTTTTTGACCCAGACGCCCACCTGCTGCGCAACGCGGCAGGCGCCAAGCTTGCGCTGCGCTCGCAGACCCTGCGCGTGCTGGAATGCCTGATTGCTGCCAAATGTGAAGTGGTGACCAAGGAAAACCTGGTTCAGGCGGTGTGGGGCAAGGTGGCCGTGACCGACGATTCGTTGGTGCAGTGCATCGGCGAGATCCGCGCGGCGATTGGCGACGCGGCGCACGAGGTGTTGCAGACCCAACACCGGCGCGGGTACCGGCTGGCAGTCTCCGTCCGGGCTCAACCAGACCGGCGCGGGAATGCTCAGGGCGACCGGGCCGGCGCGCCAGACGGCCAGGCGGCCCCTGCCATCGCCGTGATGGCCTTTACCAGCATGGAAGGCGATGAGCGCTCCGAGCGACTCGCGATGACATTTGCCGGCGACCTGTCCGCCACGTTGGCACGACACAGCGAACTGCGGGTGATCAGCAGGCTGTCGTCGTTTGCGCTCAAAGGGCAAGCCCTGGGCACCCGGGAAATAGGTGCGCGCTTGAACGCCCGTTTCATCGTCTCAGGCCAGGTTCAACTCTCGGAGTCCAGCATCCAGTGGTCGCTTGAGATGGTGGATGGGCACAGTGACGAAATCGTCTGGGCGGAGCGCAGACAAGTGCATTTCTCCGATATATACACGGAGACAGCGGCATTGATCGGGCGCATGGCGGGCTCGATTGACAATGGTTTCAGGGTGAGCATTTTGAAGGTGCCTGCAAAGGCGCCTGATTCACTCAACGCTTACGACTTGGCAGCCCGCGCAGACGCATGTTTCGCGCTGAATTCAGTTGAGGGCACACGCGAAGGGCAGGGGCTGGCGGCGCTCGCCGTGCAGCGTTACCCCCTGTATGGCCGCGCCTGGCGCATTCTTGCCCAATTGCACTCGTTTGACATTCATTCCTGCCATACCGGGCTGTGGAAAGAAGACCGTGTTGGTGACGCGCTGGCGGAGATCCGCAAGTCCATTGAACTTGACGCGGCGAGCCCGGTGGCTTATGGCTTGCTGGCGCATTTGTCGGTGGTCAATGGCCGCATGGATGAAGCCCTCGCGGCGTCTGACCGGTCAATGGCATTTGTGGAGGGAGACCCCCTGGTGCTGCAGTTGCGTGCGGTGCTCTTGTTGTATGCCGGAAGGCCGCAGGAAGCCCTGGCGGTGATGGCATCTTGCCGTGCCATATTGCCCATTTTGCGCAGCCCGCATATGGAGTTGCTGGGCCGGGTTTTTTTGGCTTTGGGGCAACATGAAGAGGCCATTCAAATGCTCCAGCAATCTGTCATGGTCTCGCCTGGTTCCATCGCCCGCATGTCGCTGGTGGTGGCGTTGGAAGAGCGCGGCGATCACGCTTTGGCCGCGGAGCACTTCAAAACATTGTTGACACATACCCATGGGTTTGACGAAGGCTACTTTGGCAACCGTTACGCCGCCATAGCGGCGCTTCGTGCGCGTTATCTGACGGCTTTGCGGGCGCATGGCCTGAAGCCCGCGCTGGAGGCGCCCCTCAAAGTTGCGAAAGCAGCTTTGGCGCTGGTCAAGAAAGCCTGAGCGCTGGTCTATTCTTTTTCAATGCCGTGGGTGCGCACAAAGTTCTCCCAGAATTTTCTGTCCTGGGCCAAAATAACTTCGAAGTCGCGGGTCGATCCACCCAGGTCGGCCAGCGCAATACTGCGCAGTTTGGCCGCCACGTCGGGCCG
>JANMMR010000131.1:0-6608 GCA_031373455.1 Rhodoferax sp. | reverse complement strand
TTCGAGAACTCGGGACGGCCCGTCGAAAAATTGCAATGTTGTCTTTGCAAGGTTTAAATCATGTTTGAACAATTGGGCCTGATCGGCTGCGGCCTGATGGGTGGCTCCTTTGCGCTGGCGATGAAGCGCGCCGGGCTGGTCAAACGCGTGGTCGGTTACAGCAAATCGCCTTCCACCACCGAACGCGCGCGCCAGATGGGCGTGATTGACGTCGAAGCGCCATCAGCGCTGCTGGCCGTGTCTGGCGCCGACATTGTGTTGATCGCCGTGCCCGTTGCCGCCACGGAAGCCACCTTCAAGGCCATCAAACACCTGGTCACGCCCAACATGCTGGTGATGGATGTCGGCTCCACCAAACGCGAAGTGATCGACGCCGCGCGCCGTGCCTTGCGCGAGCAGATCGGCTCCTTCGTTCCGGCCCACCCGATCGCCGGCAAGGAAGTGGCGGGTGTTGAAAACGCCGATGTGGACCTGTTTGTCGGCAAACAGGTGATCCTCACGCCGATTGAGCGCACCGCACCCGAGCTGGTGCAAAAGGCCGTGGCGGTCTGGACCGGCCTTGGCTGCCGGGTTGGCAAAATGAGCCCGGAAGACCACGACTCCGCCTTTGCGGCCGTGAGCCACTTGCCGCATTTGATCGCCTTTGCCTTGATGAACGGCATCATCGGGCAGCCGGCCGGCGCTGATTTCCTCTCACTGGCCGGGCCGGGTTTTCGCGACTTCACGCGCATTGCCGCCAGCGACCCGCAGGTCTGGCGCGACATCATGATCTCCAACCGCCAGGAGTTGCTGGAGCAATCCAAAATTTTCCAGCGCAACCTGCACGCCCTGGAGCTGATGATCTCGAATGGCAATGCCGAAGCGCTGGAAGGCCTGATCGACCAGGCCAGCCTCGCGCGCGCCAACTGGACCATGAACAGCACCCGGCCGCGCTAGCGACCGCGCCCTCCCCGCTCCCCTACTCGTTCCTTTTTCAGCGCGACAGCCGTGTTTGCGACCGATTTTCTCGATATTCCGCCGCTCGCCAGCGCCAATGGGACGGTGATGTTGCCGGGCTCCAAAAGCATCTCCAACCGCGTCTTGCTGCTCGCCGCCTTGTGTGCCGGCACCACCCGGTTGCACGACCTGCTGGATTCGGATGACACGCGGGTCATGCTGGATGCCTTGCGCAGCCTGGGCTGTGGTGTGAAACAGCTTGGCCGTGTGGTTGAAATCACCGGTTTGGGTGGTTCGATCGCAGGTGCCCATTCGCAAGCCGACCTCTTCATGGGCAACGCCGGCACAGCCATGCGGCCCCTGACGGCTGCCTTGGCGGTGTTGGGCGGTGATTTCCGGCTGCACGGCGTGCCCAGAATGCACGAGCGGCCGATTGGCGACCTGGTCGACGCCTTGCGGCAGTTGGGATGCCACATCACGTACCTGGGTGAAGACGGCTACCCGCCCCTGCACATTGGCCGCCCGAACCTCAAGCTGAGCGAGCCGATCCGCGTGCGGGGCGACGTGTCAAGCCAGTTCCTCACGGCGCTCTTGATGGCCCTGCCGTTGGTCGCTGCAAACGCCCCCACGCTCCCGCACTTCGTGTCGTCGCTGCCCCCCGAGGGGGCTGTCCCGGCTAGGGGCGGCCCATCGCCGGAAAACGCCCCCACGCTCCCGCACTTCGTGTCGTCGCTGCCTCCCGAGGGAGCTGCCCCGGCTAGGGGCGGCCCATCGCCGGGACGTGATGTGGTCATTGAAATTGTCGGCGAGTTGATCTCCAAACCGTACATTGAAATCACATTAAATCTGTTGGCGCGTTTTGGCGTGCACGTCAAGCGGGACGGCTGGCAACAATTCACCATTCCGGCCGGTTGCCGCTTGCAGTCGCCGGGCGATTTGTATGTCGAGGCCGATGCGTCGTCAGCCAGTTATTTCATCGCCTTGGGCGCCATCGCGGCGCGGTCTGAAGGACGAAAAGTCCGGATCGAAGGTGTAGGGCTGGATTCGATCCAGGGCGACATCCGCTTCGTGGAAGCAGCTCGCATGATGGGCGCGCAAGTGAGTGGCGGTCCCAATTGGCTGGAGGTGACGAGCGGGCGCTGGCCCCTGCAGGCCATTGACCTCGATTGCAACCACATCCCTGATGCAGCGATGACGCTGGCGGTCATGGCCCTGTACGCCAACGGCACCACGACGCTGCGCAACATTGCCAGTTGGCGGGTGAAAGAGACCGATCGCATCGCGGCTATGGCCACGGAACTGCGCAAGCTTGGGGCCAGTGTGGACGAAGGCGCCGACTTCATTCGCGTCACACCACCGGCGCCAAGCAACGGGTGGCGCAGCGCCAGCATTCACACCTATGACGACCACCGCATGGCGATGTGTTTCTCGCTGGCGGCGTTCAACCCGGCCAAAGTGCCCGTGCGCATTCTGGACCCCAAGTGCGTCGGCAAGACCTTCCCTGACTATTTCGAAGCCCTGTTTTCCGTGGTCGAAACCGGCCTTTCAGCCATTCCGGTGATTTGTGTGGATGGCCCCACGGCATCGGGCAAGGGCACCTTGGCAGCAGAACTGGCAAAACGCCTGGGCTACAGGTTTCTGGATTCCGGCTCGCTCTACCGGATTGCCGGCCTGGCTGCCGTCAATGCCGGCTTGTCGCTGGAGCTTGACAGCCAGGGCGCCATTGCCGGCTTGATGCGTCAAGCGGCGATCCGGTTTGAAAATGGCCGCGTTTTGCTGAACGGCCAGGATGTGAGCGATGCCATCCGTACCGAAGGCGCGGGCATGAACGCGTCACGGGTTTCGAGTTTTCCGATGGTTCGGGACGCCTTGATTGAGCTGCAACACAGCTTTCAGCGCCTGCCGGGGCTGGTGGCCGACGGGCGGGACATGGGCACCACCATCTTTCCCGGCGCGCCACTCAAGGTGTTCCTCACCGCAAGCGCCGAATGCCGGGCCGAACGACGGTATAAACAGTTGATTTCAAAGGGGATTTCGGCTATACTCACATCTCTTCGTGCGGATCTGGAAGCGCGCGACCTGCGGGACTCCACCCGTTTGGTTGCCCCTCTGAAACCGGCCGAAGATGCGATGCTGCTGGACAACTCCGATTTGACGGTTGAAGAATCCGTCAATCAGGTGCTGAATTGGTGGCAAAGCAGGCAGCCTTTCGCTTCAAGCTGACCGTTCAATTTGTCCGTTTGCATTGTCCGTTTGAAGCCCCGGTTGCCAAAAACCGGTCCACATCGCCATCATTGCGCCGCTTTCAGGCGTGCGGTGATGTGGTTCAACAACTTAACCCGCAGCCCACCCTGCAGCAAAAATGTCCGAATCTTTCGCAGACCTATTCGAAGAATCCCAAAAACGCTCGGAGACCCGCATTGGCGAGGTCGTCACCGCCGAAGTCGTTCGCATCGAGCACAGCTTTGTCGTCGTCAACGCCGGCCTGAAGTCTGAGGCTTACGTGCCATTGTCCGAGTTCAAGAGCGACAAGGGCGAACTCGAGTGCCAGGTCGGTGAGTTTGTCTCCGTGGCCATCGTCGCCATGGAAAACGGCTACGGCGACACCATCGTCAGCCGCGACACCGCCAAACGCCTCGCCTCCTGGATGAGCCTGGAGAAATCTCTGGAATCCGGCGAGTTTGTCACCGGCACCACCAGCGGCAAAGTCAAAGGTGGCCTGACCGTGTTGGTCAACGGCATCCGCGCCTTCCTGCCCGGTTCATTGGTTGATACCCGGCCCACCAAAGACTTGTCTCCGTACGAGAACAAGACGATGGAGTTCAAGGTCATCAAGCTCGACCGCAAGCGCAACAACGTCGTGTTGTCGCGCCGCGCTGTGGTCGAAGCCTCGATGGGCGAAGAACGCGCCAAACTCATGCAGACCTTGAAAGAAGGTTCTGTGGTTCAGGGCGTTGTGAAAAACATCACCGAATACGGCGCATTCGTCGATTTGGGCGGCATCGACGGCCTCTTGCACATCACCGACATGGCCTGGCGCCGTGTGCGTCACCCCTCCGAAGTGGTGACCGCCGGCCAGGAAATCACTGCCAAGATCCTGAAGTTTGACACCGAGAAAAACCGCGTCTCCTTGGGCCTCAAACAAATGGGCGACGACCCATGGATGGGCGTGAACCGCCGCTACCCGCAAGGCACGCGCATGTTCGGCAAGATCACCAACATCGCCGACTACGGCGCATTTGTCGAGCTCGAGCCCGGCATCGAAGGCCTGGTGCACGTCTCCGAGATGGACTGGACCAATAAGAACATCGCACCGTCCAAGCTGGTCACGCTGGGTGATGAAGTCGAAGTCATGGTTCTGGAAATCGACGAAGACAAACGCCGCATTTCCCTGGGCATGAAGCAGTGCAAGGCCAACCCGTGGCAAGAGTTCGCGCAGAACACCAAACGCGGCGACCGCGTCAAGGGCCCGATCAAATCCATCACCGATTTCGGCGTGTTTGTCGGCCTTGCCGCTGGCATCGACGGCCTGGTGCATTTGTCTGACCTCTCCTGGAACGAAACCGGTGAAGCGGCTGTGCGCAACTTCAAAAAGGGCCAGGAAGTCGAAGCCCTGGTGCTGGCCGTTGACGTGGACCGCGAGCGCATCTCGCTGGGTATCAAACAGCTGGATTCCGACCCGTTCACGACCTTTGTGTCGATCAACGACAAAGGCCAAGTTGTCACAGGCAAGGTCAAGACCGTCGACCCCAAAGGTGCCGAGATCGATCTGGGCGAAGACGTCATCGGTTACCTGCGTGCTTCGGAGATCAGCCGCGACCGCGTGGAAGATGCCCGCAATGTGCTCAAGGAAGGCGACGAAGTCACGGCAGTGGTTGTCAACGTGGACCGCAAGACCCGCAACATCCAGTTGTCGATCAAGGCCAAGGACGCGGCTGACCAAAACGAAGCTATGGCAACATTGAGCCAGCAGTCGGCCCGTGAAAACGCCGGTACGACCAGTCTTGGAGCTTTGTTGCGCGCGAAGCTGGACAACAACAGTTAAGGCCTGGCCCGATTCCGGTTCGGCCGCCATTTGCCAGGCACTCCTGCGGACGTCAAGTCCGCTGGGAGTGGCGGCGAATCGGCGGACTGAGCCCGAATGTGCCTGACCATTCCTCAGCCCACAGATCTGCAATCGATGACTCGCTCTGACCTCGTTGAAGAATTGGCCAATCGTTTTGCCCAACTCACTCACCGTGACACGGAATATGCCGTCAAGGCCATTCTTGACGCCATGAACGAAGCCTTGGTGCGCGGTCACCGCATTGAAATCCGTGGCTTTGGAAGCTTCTCCATCAACCGCCGGCCCCCACGGCTTGGGCGCAACCCCCGCAGCGGCGAAAGCGTGGCGATCCCCGAGAAACGTGTGCCGCATTTCAAACCCGGCAAAGCCTTGCGCGAGTCCGTTGACCAGCGCACCGCCCAGATCAACGCCGACATCAAGCCCTGAAGCCGCTGGAGCAGTGGCTAAAATTCCCAAAAACAGGGGAACGGCATGAAACGCATGGCTCGGTTGATCAAGTGGCTGCTTTATGCCGCCCTCTTTTTCACCTTTTTTGCCTTTGCCCTGAACAACCAGCAAGATGCCACACTCCAGTTTTTCTTTGGCACCCATTGGCGGATGCCTCAGGCGCTGATCGTTTTGACGGCGTTTACCGCCGGTTTGGCAGTCGGCGTACTGGCGATGGTGCCCCGCTGGTGGGCCCAAAGAAGCGTCGCCTTGCGCCTGGCTTCCCAGTCTCCTCAGATCACCGCCAACACCAAGCCGACCGCCGAGCATGGAATTTGACGCCACCTGGCTGCTGCTGGGCCTGCCGCTGTCCTTTGGGCTGGGCTGGTTGGCCTCGCGCCTGGACGTGCGCCAGATGCGCATTGAAAACCGTCGTGCGCCCAAAGCTTATTTCAAAGGGCTCAACTTCCTGCTCAATGAGCAGCAAGACGAGGCCATCGACGCCTTCATTGAAGCGGTTCAAAACGACCCGGATACGTCCGAACTGCATTTCGCCCTTGGCAATCTTTTCCGCCGGCGCGGTGAGTATGAACGGGCGGTTCGGGTCCACGAACACCTGCTGTCACGCGGGGATCTGAGCAAAAACGACCGGGACCGGGCGCAGTACGCGCTGGCGCTCGATTTTCTGAAAGCCGGTCTGTTGGACCGCGCAGAAGGCGCATTGGAGAAACTTGAAGGCACAGCCTTTGAGGGCCCCGCGCGCCTGGCACTTCTGGGCACCTTCGAGCGATCGCGCGACTGGACCAAGGCTGCGCAAATTGCTGCCAAACTGGAAGGCTCCGGCCAAGGAAGCTTTTCGGCCCGGCGTGCGCATTATTTGTGTGAACTGGCAGCCAGCCGGATCGGCAAACTCGAGTTTGCCGATGCGAAGGCCCTGATCGAGCAAGCCCAATCGATTGCGCCTTCTGCGCCTCGCCCTCACATGGACATGGCCAGCCTGCTGGCGCAAATGGACGATGCCAACGGTGCTTTCAATGCCTTGGTGCAGGCCTTGAAATCCTCCCTGCCTGCTGCACCCCTGTTTGCCGACCAGCTGGCGCAAGCGTCGATTGCAAGTGGCCGCGCCGGTGAAGCTTTGGTCTTGCTCAAGAATGCCTATTCATCAGCACATTCACTGGAC
>JANMMR010000074.1:0-8371 GCA_031373455.1 Rhodoferax sp. | reverse complement strand
CAGCGCGTGGCGCACACAAGCCGCGCTGCTGCTCACACGCCGCGCGGGCAACCTGCGCGCCCATTCGGGCCAGTGGGCCTTGCCGGGCGGCCGCATCGATGCCGGCGAAACACCGGAAGACGCGGCCCTGCGTGAATTGCGAGAAGAGGTTGGGCTGGATGTCGATCACACGCGCATTCTGGGCCGGCTGGATGATTTTGTGACGCGTTCGGGCTACCAGATCACGCCCGTTGTGGTGTGGGGCGGCGCGGCACGTGCGCTCGCACCCAACCCGGACGAAGTGGCCAGCATCCACCGCATCGCCTGCGCCGAATTTTTGCGCGAAGACGCGCCACTCCTCGCAACCGAAGTTCACAGCGCGCACCCGGTGCTGCGCATGCCGGTGGGCGACACCTGGATTGCTGCGCCCACGGCTGCGGTGTTGTACCAGTTTCGCGAAGTCTGCCTGTTGGGCCGCGACACCCGCGTTGCGCATTTTGAACAACCAAAATTCGCGTGGAAATAACCCGTGCAAGGAACTGCCGCAAGGTTCTTCAAGAGGCCGTACCATGCGAAGCTCACTCAGGCCATGCTGGTGGTTCATAATATGCTTATTTCGTGGTTTATGTAACTTTACAGAGTAAATGTACAATTTTATAACAAATTTATAACATATATATATAGCAATAAAGTTAATAAATTCGTGACTTCAGGTCAATTAAATTTAACAAATATTTTAATTAAATAAAAATTTTCGGCTATTTTTTTCCCCCGCAACCTGCCTGCAAACCCAAGGAAAACCTCTCAATGACAAAACCTTCCCTGCTTATTTTGCCGCTCGCCGCCCTTTGCGGTGCCTTGCTCTCCACCAGCGCCTTGGCCCAAAGCGGCGCCGGCCTGTTCTCAGAGAGCTCGATTTCAACAGACACCGCGCTGGAGCTGGCCACGGCCAGCCTGGCACGCTGCCGTGCCGACGGCTTCAAGGTGACCGTCTCCGTGATCAACCGCCACACCCGCACAGCGGTGGTTTTGAGCGACGATGGCGTGAACCCGCACACCGTTGAAAACGCCTACCGCAAGGCCTACACCGCCTTCACCACACGCACTGGCACGGTCGAGATGGCGAAACGCGCGCAGCCGGGGCTCGCAGGCTTCATGTTGTTGGCCAATATCTCGCCACTCGATGGCGGCGTTCCGATCTTTGCAGCCAACAAGGAGCTGGTCGGAGCGATTGGCATCTCGGGCGCGCCGGGCGGCGACAAAGACACCGCGTGCGCCATGGCTGGCCTTGAAAAAATCGCCGGCAAACTCTGAACTACCGCAGCCCATCCTGCCATGCCAGACGAGCCGATCCGCACCTATAACGCGAAGGCACAAGCGCCCGCAATCACCTTGCCCGCCAACGCCTGCGACAGCCACGTGCATGTGTTCGGGCCCGCTGTGTCGTTTCCCTACGCCGCCACGCGCAGTTTCACCCCGGTGGATGCGCCCAAAGAGGCGCTGTTTGCCTTGCACCAAACACTGGGCATCAGCCGCTGTGTGGTGGTGCAGTCCTTGGTGCATGGCTACGACAACCGCGCGGTTCTGGACACCATCGCCGCGGGCGGCGGGCGATACCTTGGCGTGGCGCTGGTACCCGTGAATGTCGCCGACGCCGAGCTGGCCCGGCTTGCCGCATCAGGCATGCGCGGCGTGCGCTTCAACTTCGTCAAGCATCTCGACCAGGGCATCAAAATCGCGGATGTCATCGCCCTCACCCCGCGCCTCAAGCCGCACGGCCTGCACTTGCAGGTGCATTTTGAAAGCAGCCTGGTGCACACGCTCGGGCCGGAACTGGCCAAGAGCGCCGTTCCGGTGGTCATCGACCACATGGGCCGCGTAGACGCCACCCTGGGTACCAGCCATGGCGACTTCGCCGCGCTGTTTGCCTTGCTCAAAAACCCGCTGTTTCGCGTCAAGGTCAGCGGCATTGACCGTATCAATTCGGCCCCGGTTGCCAAACCCGGGTATGCGAAGGGCATCGCGCTGGCGCGCCTCCTTGTGGAAACGTACCCCGAACAATGCCTGTGGGGCACCGACTGGCCGCACCCCAACCACACGCACATTCCCAATGACACTGTGCTGGTCGACGCTCTGGCGCAGATTGCGCCCACGTCCGCATTGCTTGCGCAGCTGCTGGTGCGCAACCCGGCGGACTTTTACCGCTTCGCCGCATGAGCACCACCGGTCGGCTTGAAAACAAGGTGGTTCTCATCACCGGCACCGGTTCGGTTGGCCCGGGCTGGGGCAATGGCCGGGCGACCGCCGTGCGCTTCGCTGCGGAAGGCGCCCGCGTGTTTGGCTGCGACCAGGATCTGGCGCGCATGGACGAAACCGGCCGCTTGATCCATGAAGCCGGCGGCAGCTTCACAGCCGGCTTGTGCGACGTGACGAGCAGCGCATCGATTGCGGCCATGGTGGCGCAATGCGTTGCCGAATTCGGCCGCATCGACGTGCTGGTCAACAACGTGGGCGGTTCTGCCAAAGGCGGCCCGGTGGAGATGAGCGAAGCCGTGTGGGACGCCCAGATCGACCACAACCTCAAAAGCGTGTTCCTCACCTGCAAATACGTGTTGCCGCACATGCTGGCCAACAACGCCGGACAAGGTGGCGGCGCGATTGTCAACATGTCGTCCACCTCGGCCCTGCGCTGGACCGGTGCCGCGCAGATCGCCTACGCCGCCACCAAAGCGGGTGTGATCCAGTTCTCGCGGGTGCTGGCTGTGCAATACGCCAAGCAGAACATCCGCGTCAACACCGTCGTGCCCGGCCAGTTGCACACGCCCATGGTCGAAGTGCGCCTGGCCGGCCAGCGCGCCGGCGGTGACGTGGAAGCCCTGCTCAAACAACGCCAGTCTCGCATTCCGCTGCCCTTCATGGGTGACGGGCGCGACACGGCAAACGCGGCGCTGTTTCTCGCCTGTGACGAGTCCCGGTTTGTCACCGGCACCGAAATCGTGGTCGACGGCGGCATGTCCGCGCGGTGCGACTGAGGCTGTTCAATCCTTTTTCAATCTGGAGACCCCATGACATCACCAACTCTCAATCGCCGCCGCTTCACCCAAGCGCTGGCCGCCAGTGCCGTCACCGTCACTGTGCCTGGCTTCAGCCACGCGCAAGCCAGAATCACCCGCGTCGTGGTGGCGTTTCCGCCTGGCGGGCCAGTCGATTTTGTCGCCCGCACCATCGCCGAACAGTTGAGCAAGGAGCTCGGGCAGCAAGTGATCGTGGAAAACAAGGCCGGCGGCAACGGCGCCATTGCCGCCGAATTCGTCTCCCGCGCCGCGCCCGACGGCACCACCCTCTGGCTCACCAGCGTGGGCGCAGTGGCCATCAACCCGGCGCTGTACGAGAAACTCGCCTACGACCCGGTGCGCGACCTCACCCCGGTCTCGCTGGTTGTCAACAACGTCGAAGTGCTGGTCGTTCCCGCCAACGCGCCCTACAACTCGGGCGCGGAGATGGTCGCCGCTGCGCGCCAGCCCGGCGCAAAATTGACCATGGCCTCCAGCGGTACCGGCAGCGTGCCGCACCTGGCCATGGAACTGCTCAACGACGCCGCCAAAATCAACATCCTGCACGTTCCGTACAAAGGCGCGGCACCTGCCATCACCGACGTGATCGCTGGCCATGTGAACGGGTTTTTCGGCGACATCCCGGGGCTGATCGGCCACATCAAGGGCGGCAAGCTCAAGGCGGTGGGCATTGCGGCGCCCAAGCGCCACCCGCTGCTTCCGGAAGTTAAAACCTTCACCGAAATGGGTGTGGCCGGTGTTGATTCCGACAACTGGTACGCCTTGTTCGCCGCCAAGGGCACACCGGCTGCCGAGGCGGACCATGTGAGCCAGGCGGTTCGCCGCACCTTAAACGACGCGACGGTGAAATCAAAACTGCTGCAGTCCGGCGCCGAGCCTGCGCCATCCAGCCCGGTTGAACTGGCCGCACTGCTCAAAAGTGATTCGGCCAAATGGGCGCACGTCGTGAAATCCAAAAACGTGAAACCAGACTGACCATGCGAGTCGCCGCGATCCCGCCTGGCAGTCGCCCGGAGCTTGCCGCGCAGGAGGCGCAGATCAGCGCGGCGCGCGGGCGCGTCTCGCCGCTGTACCAGGTGCTGCTGAACAGCCCGCCCATCGCGCATGGCTGGGAGCAAATGTTGTCAGCCGTGCGCAACCACAACAGCCTGCCCGCCTCGTTGCGCGAACTGGTGATCTTGCGCGTCGCCGTGCTGAACCGTGCGGCCTACGAGTTTGACGCCCACGCCCCGATTGCGCTGGCGGCCGGCGTGCGCCAGGATGTGATCGACCAGATGCGCCAAGTGCCGTTAAATACAGAAGCACAGTTGTCGGCTTCAGAGCACGTTGCGATCCGTCTGACTGACGCCATGACGCGGGAGATTGATGTGCCCGATGCGCTTTTTTCCGAGGTGAAGGCGCATTTCAACGAGCAGGGCCAGATTGACCTGGTCACCACCATCGCCGCCTACAACATGGTGTCACGTTTCCTTGTGGCGCTGCACGTAGGTCACTGAGACTCCGGAAAACAAAAAAACATGATCCGCGCGTTGACGACTTCCTGCCCCACTGACTTCCTGCTGCTGCGTTTCAGCCTCGCAGCCCCAGCCTCGCTGGCCGACGCAACCCGGCGCTTTTGCCACGACAACGCGATGTCCCTTTACCGCGCAGCTTGGGCGGCGCAAAGCCAAACCGCCTGCGTGTACGCCCGCTTGCATGCACGCGCGCACGTGCCCGCCAGTGCCCTGCCCGCCCTAGCTGACGCGTGGGCAACGTGCTGCCCGTCCGCCACCACTGGCGTCACGGTATCGCGGCTGGAACTGGTGCTGGACAAACCCGGCGTCTCGCAGCAAGCCACACCGGCTTTCCACTACATGGTCGAAACCGATCCCGAAGACGGCTGGCGAGACGAAATCTTCCGCTGGTACGACACCGAGCACATGCCGGGCCTGGCCACGGTGCCGGGTTGCATCCACGCGCGGCGACTGCTGAACCACGACCACGGACTGCACGACGGCCTGGACCATGGGGCGCTGTCACTCGCCTGTTATGACCTGGTTTCAACCGAAACGTTGGGCTCGTCACCCTGGCTGGCCGTGCGCGGAACCGCCTGGAGCGACATCACGCGGCCGCACTTCACCAACACCCGGCGCACGATGATGCAGGCCGTGGCCTGAGCCAAAGGCCTACAAAACTGTGCCGTCGTTCACCCGCTGGTAATGCACGGAGCGTTTGTGCACGTGGTCCAGGCCAATGAAGGCGCGACTGGATTCAAAGCGGATTTCAAACGTGGCAAAGGGCGCAAACGGTGCTGAGATGGTCTGGCCGTCCAGGCGCTTGTAGCGCCGCTTGAGATTGGTGCCGTCAAACAACCATTCGCCCTGGTTTTCCAGCGCTGTGGCCTGCCCGTTGGCGTCCACTGCCCGCACCGATTCGCGAAACTGCCCGTCTGCCTGCAACACCAGCAGGCGCCGCACGTGCTGGGTGCCTTCGTCGTAATCACGCAACCAGTAGCCCACCAGGCGCTCGCGCGTGGGGTCGTCGTTGGCACCCAGCTGCGAAGGCTCACAAGCGGCCAGGCACAACCCCATCCCCAACACCGCAGCTGCAGCAAATGGCAAAAGGTGTTTGCGCTGCGTCACCGCCGGTTCAGCAGGTCAAAATTCAGCAGGCGCGTCGAAATGTAGGTCTCGGCCAGAAAACACAACAGCGCCAGCATGAAACTCACCACGCCCGCAAGGAAACCGAACACTGCCCAGCGAGCGCTTTGAAAACCCGTCATTTCACCCAGAAAAAGCAGGATGATGGTCAGGCCAATCAAAAAAGCGCAGGTGGTCAGCAAGGCGATGCAGGTGTTGGTCAGCCGCCCGCGCAGCCGCAGCTCGGCCAGTTCGGTCATCGCCCCCGAGAGAACGGCGGCATCGGCAGTAGCTTCTGCACGGTGTTCCACCAGGCGCGCCCGGTCAATGATACGTGCCAGCCGACCGGCCACGGCGCCAATCATGCCGGAGACGGCGGTCAGCAAAAACACCGGCGCAACGGCCAGCTGGATGCCGTGGGTGATGGCGTCGGTGTCGAGGGGAATGGCCATGGTCAGTGCGACAGCGCCGGTCCAGGAAGGTGTGAGTTGAAAATCACAAGACCTCAAACACCTCGTAAATCGGGCCAGTTGCTTCGCGCCGCCCGGTGGCGATAAACAAAGCGCGGTTCAGCCAGCCATATTTCTCAGACGAGGTCTCAAATACCGGAGCCGCCCGAAAATAATAACTCGACGGATCGACCGCTTCGCCTTTGTTGACGCGGTCGATCACGTCTTTGGGGCCGTGGCGCATGCCCTTGTAAGCCATGAAAATCAAGGCGCCGTCGTCGGTTTTGAGGGTCAGGCGTACGTCCAGGCACAACACGCCGTCGTTGCGCAAAAGCAGCCAGTCGCCACCCGGCGGCGCGACCACGGTGCCCTGCAAACGATCACCTTTGAAACTGCCTCCCGCCACTGCGGCGATCTTGCGCGCACCCAAAGGCGTGGCGCCCAGGTCTTCGATTTTGAGGACCGAGAGGCTGATTTGAAACAAGGGGCTGGTCTGGATCATGGGGATTCCGGGAGGTGGGTAGACTGTCGCAAATTGTAGGACGGCAGGCAATGTTCACGCGGGCCTGCCCGCAGTATCCTAGACCGTTGCGCTGCCTCGCCAGAACGCCACGTTCGGAACCCACAGGAAACACCCATGACGGACCCCATTTCAAAACAAGCTGCCGAGCTCGACCCGTTGGCCGAGCCGTCACGCCTTTTGCTGCACATGCCCGTGGACGTGCGCAGCGTCTCGATGGTCGTACTGGCCACACTGGCCAGTGTGCTGATGCTGCGCTGGGCCAGTGCGGTGTTTATTCCGGTGATGGTGGGCATCTTGTTCAGTTATGGCCTCTCGCCGGTGGTGGACTGGCTGGCGCAACGCCGGGTTCCCCGGGCGCTCAGTTCCGGCCTGCTGGTGCTGGGCATCGTCTCGGGTGTGGGCGGCATGGCGTATTCGCTGAGCGATGACGCGAGCAAACTGGTCGAGTCCCTGCCGCTGGCGGTGCAAAAACTGCGCGAGTCGGTGCGGGCACACAAAGGCTCTTCAGACAACACGCTCGTCTCGGTGCAAAAAGCCGTGGCGCAGCTCGAACAGGCCGCCGAGGAAACCAAACCTGCCGCGCCGGTCACACGCGGCGTGCAGCGCGTGCAGATCGAAAAAGCCAAATTTGACGTGCGCGACCACCTGTGGACGGGCACCATGGGCCTGATCGGCATGCTCGGCCAAATCGGGGTGGTGGCGATGATCACCTTCTTCCTGATGGCATCGGGCGACACCTTCCGGCGCAAGCTCGTCAAAATGGCCGGCCCCACGCTGAGCCGCAAGAAAATCACCCTGCAGGCGCTCAATGAAATCAACGACCAGATCCAGCGCTACATGCTGGTGCAGATTTTCACCAGCGCTTTGGTGGGCGTGGCCACCTGGCTGAGCTTTCTGGCCATTGGGCTGGACAATGCAGCGGTGTGGGGCATTGCCGCTGCCGTGCTCAACCTGGTACCCTACATCGGCAACCTGGTCATCACCGCCGGAGCCGGCATGGTGGGCTTCTTGCAGTTCGGCACACTCGACATGGCCATCCTGGTGGCTGCGGTCTCGGTGCTGATCAGCAGCGTGGAGAGCTTCTTGCTCACCCCTTGGCTCACCAGCCGCGCCAGCCAGATGAACCCGGTTGCCATATTTGTCGGCGTACTGGCCTGGGGCTGGCTCTGGGGCGCCTGGGGCTTGCTCCTGGGCGTGCCGATCCTGATGGTGCTCAAAGTGGTTTGCGACAAGGTTGACGACCTCAAGGCGGTTGGGGAGTTTCTGGGTAAATGAGCCAGCGCCGGAATGCGGTCCATGAGTAAACAAGCCCGTAACCTGGAAAACTTGAAAACCGCCTCTTTGGGACCATCTGGAGACCTCCTGCATCACACTTCCACTACTGGAGCGCACCATGGCCGACACCCCGCTGGAATCCCCCGCCACCTTGCCTGAGCACCGCAACATCTGGATGCGCGGCCTGTTGATGATCCTGATGGCTTTCGCCTTTCACCTGGCGGCCACCTTGCTCGGCCTGATTGCGCTCGTGCAGTTTGTGGTGGCGCTGGTCAATAACGCGCCCAACGCGCGCCTGTGCCGGCTGGGCAGCTCCCTTGGGCGCTACTTGCGCCAGATCGCCAATTTCCTGACCTTCGAGTCTGAGGAAGCGGCCTTTCCCTTCAACGATTGGCCCGCCGCCGATTGACGACCGCACGTTGCGCGTTGTAGCGCTGACGCGAAGGACACGCC
>JANMMR010000617.1:0-5820 GCA_031373455.1 Rhodoferax sp. | reverse complement strand
GATGTGGCCGGTGTCGTCTTGCGGCACGTTGAGGTCGGCGCGGATGAAAACGCGCTTGTTTTTGGCAGCGCCGCTGGCGCACACATCTGAAAACCGGATGAACTTCATGGTGACTCCACTGGGATATGAACCGGGGACTGCGCAAAGCAGTCGCCCACCTTGAGCGCGCTGCCGCGCAAAAAATCGGCAGCGGCCAAGCGTTTACCGCCCGCCCGCTGCAATTGGGTGATGGCGACCACGCCGTCTGCGGCCTGCACCTGGATGGCGTCGGCATTCAGGGCCAGTATTTGGCCAAATTCAGCTTTTGCCTCTGCTTTTACCAATGGCGCAGCGGCAGTTGCCCTGGCCGCCAGCGGCGCCGCCAAATGAGCGCGCCATATTTTCAGCGCCTCGCCCTGGATCGCGCTGCTTGCGCCGGGCGCCGGGTTGAACGCCAGGATGCGCCGCACGATTACCTGCGCAGGCTGGCGCCAGTCGATGGCACTTTCTGACTTGTCGATTTTTTTGGCGTAACTCACACCATTCGCGGGCTGCTTCACGGGCAACAAGGCGCCGGCTTCGGCCAGCGCCAGCGCCCGCACCACCAATTGCGCACCCAACAGCGCGAGGGCGTCGTGCAGCTCGCCGGTGGTGTCGGTCGGGTGAATCGGCCACTTTTCCACCAGCAACATGTCGCCAGTGTCCAGGCCGGCGTCCATCTGCATGATGGTGATGCCGGTCTCGGGGTCTCCAGCTTCAATCGCCCGGTGGATCGGCGCCGCGCCACGCCAGCGCGGCAACAGTGAGCCGTGGATGTTCAAACAGCCGAATTTGGCCCCCACGCTCGCCACTTTATGTGCTTCGCCGCCCCCCGAGGGGGCTAATTTTGACTTCGTCGCTCTTCGAGAACCTCGGGGCGGCCCATCGGAAAATTGGCGTTTTGGATCGAATACGTCCAGCACCCATTGCGGCAGGATGAGCCCGTAGGCCGCAACCACCATCACCTGAGCGTTTGCCGCCTCGATGGCTGAGCGTGCAGTGGCCGCGTCGTCCGGGTATTTGCCGTCCAGCCGCAAACTCCGGGGCTGGCACAGTGGCAGGTTTTTCTCCAGGGCGAACTGTTTGACCGACGAGGGCTGCAGCTTCAGGCCGCGCCCGCCGGGGCGGTCAGGCTGCGTCAACACCAGCGCGATCTCGTGGCCGGCGGAATGCAGGTGCGCCAGGGCCACGCGGGCAAACTCGGGTGTGCCCGCGAAAATCAACCTCATTGTCTGGCGTCGGCTTTCTCGTCGGCGCGTTCGTCGCGCTGGGCCTTGAGCATTTTTTTCCTGATGCGGTTGCGCTTCAGCGGCGAGAGGTATTCCACAAACACCTTGCCCAGCAGGTGGTCCATCTCGTGCTGGATGCAAACCGCCAGCAGGCCGTCGGCGTCGAGCGTGCGGCTCTGGCCGTCGCCGTCTTGCGCCTTCACTTTCACGGCGTCAAAGCGCACCACGCCGTCGTAAATGCCCGGCACCGAGAGGCAGCCTTCTTCGTTCACGTGGGTCTCGGCGCTGGTCCAGACCAGTTCCGGGTTGATCAGCACCAGAGGTTCGTTGCGCTCTTCCGAGACGTCAATGACGATCAGGCGCTCGTGCACATCCACCTGCGACGCCGCCAGGCCAATGCCTTTGGCGTCGTACATGGTTTCGAACATGTCGGCCACGAGGGTTTTGATGCGTGCATCGACCGCCACCACAGGCTTGGCGACTTTGTGCAATTTCGGGTCAGGGTACTGGAGGATGTTGAGCAAAGCCATGGAAACTCTTCAAAGGTGTCGTTATTTTCGCTACTTTTGCGACGTGAAATTAGACTAAACAGGCAAAATCGTTGCCCAATCAAGGGCTTGAGCGCAGAATCGTGTGTAAATTATCAAGATATTTCAGGTTCTGTATTTCCCGCCAGGTCTGACCACACGCCGCCCTCTTACGAAAACATCAGGGGAGCATTTTCGATGCAAAACACCATGACGATGAAAATGACGATGACAACGATGGGCGCAGCAGCCGGCCGCAGGGCTTTTTCGACCCCGTTTGCCGTCCGCCTGTCGGCTTGCCTGGTCACTACCGTTTTGGCCGCCCTGTCGGCGCCCCACGCAGCCGCACAAAACCTGCCGATCACCTCGGGGCAACGTGCAACCGCCCAGCAGGTGGCACAAGCCGGCGTGCCCTTGAGCGAGCTCTCCCCCAATGCGCCCGACAGCCACACCGTCAAACGCGGTGACACCCTGTGGGCGATTTCCGGCCTGTTTTTGAAGAGCCCATGGCGCTGGCCCGAGTTGTGGGGCATGAACCTTGACGACATCAAGAACCCGCACCGCATTTACCCCGGCCAAGTGTTGTACCTGGAAAAGAAAGACGGTCGCGCCCGCTTGCGCACTGCACGCCAGAGCGGCGATGGGGGCATCGAGACCGTGCGTGTCTCGCCGCGCACCCGCTCCCAAGCCTTGGCCGACGAAATCATCCCCACCCTGAAATCCCAGGCCATTGAGCCGTTTTTGACGGAACCGATTGTGGTGGGCGAAACCGAACTCAACGCCGCACCGCGCATCGTGGCGACCCAGGAAGGCCGGGTGATGCTCACCCGCGGCGACCGCGCGTATGCCCGCGGGCCGGCAGACAAGCAGATGGCTTTGGGCACAAGCCAGCAAAACGACTACCGCGTGTTTCGCAATGCCACACCGTTGAAAGACCCGGTGAGCGGCGAAATTCTGGGTTACGAAGCCCAATACCTGGGCAAGGCACTGGTGGTGCGCGGTGAGTCCCGCACGGAAAACACCGGCAAAGACGGCAAAACCGCGGTTGAAATCGTGCCGGCCACCATCGACATCGTGGGCACCAAGGAAGAGATGCGGGTGGGCGACCGCCTGCTGCCTGAGCCACCGCGCCAGTTCACCAGTTACGCACCAAGGGCTCCTGCGGGTGTCGTGGATGCGCGGGTGGTGTCGGTGTATGGCAGCAGTGTTGCCAACGCCGCCCAAAACCAGGTGGTGGCCATCAACCGCGGCACCAAAGACGGGCTTGAGAGTGGTCACGTTCTGGCCATTCTCAAAGCCGGCGAAAAACTGATCGACAAGACCTCCGCAACACGCGATCCCATGCAGTTGCCCGACGAGCGCAACGGCCTGGTGATGGTGTTTCGCACCTTCGAGCGGGTTTCCTACGCCTTGATTCTGGACATCACCGAAGGTGTGAAGGTCGGGGACCGCCTGGCCAATCCCCGCTAAGGCCACGGGGACCGGTTTCGGGCTTTCCGCCCAGCGTGCGCATGGACCGCAATGAGCTTGCCGGATGGCTTCGGCTGACGCTGACCGACGGTGTTGGCAATGACACCGCGCGAAAATTGCTGGCCGCGTTTGGCCCGCCGCAGAACATCTTCAGCCAGCCGCCCCACGCACTGGCTCAATTGGTCAGCCAGAACCAATCGCGCCAGCTCAAAACCGTGCCCGAAGGCCTCGCGGCGCTGCTTGACACAACTTGGGAATGGTTAAACGCGAGCGCCCCTGACACACCACGCCGCAGCATCGTGGCGATCGGTGACGCGGGTTATCCGGCGACTCTGTTGAACATTGAAGACCCTCCGCTGATGCTTTACGTGATGGGTGCGGGCTCATTGAATGGCACGGACGGTGCATACAGCCCGGCGCAAAGCATCGCCATTGTGGGCAGCCGCAACCCCACGGCTCAAGGCGTTGAAACCGCGCAGGCGTTTGCCCAAGCGCTGCAAAAGGCCGGTTTGACGGTGATCTCCGGGCTGGCGCTCGGCATTGACAGCGCGGCGCACACGGGCGCCCTGCTTCATGCGGACCCGAATCCTCTGCCGCCGGGCGACCGCTTGCGCACCATCGCCGTGGTGGGCACCGGGCTGGACCGCGTCTACCCGAAACGCAATCTCGCGCTGGCGCACAAAATTGCGCATCACGGCTTGATCGTGAGCGAATTCCCATTGGGCACGCCGCCCCTGGTGGCCAATTTTCCGCGCCGCAACCGCATCATCTCCGGTCTTGCCCAAGGCACCTTGGTGGTCGAGGCGGCCTTGCGCTCGGGTTCATTGATCACCGCCCGCCTGGCCGCCGAACAGGGCAAGGAAGTCTTCGCGATTCCAGGTTCGATCCACTCGGGCCAGTCCAGGGGCTGCCACGCGCTGATCCGGCAGGGCACCAAACTGGTGGAAACGGTGCAGGACATACTAGAGGAGCTTAAACCCGGCGGCACCACAAGCGCCGGCGAGGCAGGCGACACAGACGACGAACCCGCCTCGCGCACCGAAGATGCCTTGCTCGAAGCCTTGGGGTTTGACCCGGCGACGCTCGACGTGTTGCAGGCCCGAACCGGCTTGCCGACGCCCGATTTGCAGGCGCAATTGATGACGCTGGAACTTGATGGCCTGGTTGCCCGCTTGCCGGGCGGGCTGTTTCAGCGGATCAGCGCTGCCTGAAGCTTTACCCGAGCAGGCGCTCCGGGTTGGCTTCGAGTTTGCGCAGGGCGTCGCGGGTGGCGCGCACGGTCAAGGTGTCTTCTTCCTGTGGCAACAACAAACCGGCCTGCAAATAGGCCGCCAATCGGCCTGCCTGGATCAGGTAGCTGTAACCCTCAACCGTGGCAAACAGGTTCAAATGTTTGCGCTCACTGCGCCAGGCAAACTGAACCTGCGCCACACGCCCGTTGTGGTCCAGCGTAAACCAGGCACCCAATTGCAGCTCTGCCGCCCATGCGGTCATGGCGTTGGTTGGTTTGGAGCCCCCGTCGGCAACCACCTCGATGGTCGACGCGTCGATGCCCAGCATCAGTTCGATGCTTTCAGAATCAAGGGGCAAATCGCCCATGCCGTCTTCGGAAACAAAGTCTTCCAGATTGGCCAGACGTTTGGCCATGGCGTCAATTTGCTCCTGGGGCACCGCCTTGGTCTTCGAAAGGAAGGCATCGGCCAGGGTGTCGCTCACGGTTTTGATGTGAACATCCTGCTCGCTGGGCGCCAGACCCAACAGCGACATGCCGGTGCGCAAGCGCTGCAGCAGCTTGGGCAATTCGGCGATCACGCGGGCGCGGTCGGTGCGGCTGGGTTTGGCGCCGGCCGACCACACCAGATCGGACGCGGATTTTTTCAGCTCGATCGTCTCGGCGTGTTGCGGGCCTTTGCGCACGGCGGCAACAGCCAAGACCTCGGCCCACACCTTGAACAGGAACTGCCGGATTTCGTCGCGCACCGGAATGTCCTTGAGCATGTTGCGCATCTCGATCGTGTACTGGATCGTCAACGTCTCTTTTTGCTCAACCTGCTGGGCCACACTCACGACTTTTTGGGTGGGCCCTTTTTCGGTCAAAAACTTGGCCAGGAATTTCTGGAATTCTTCGTACACGAGCTGGTATACCCGTTTGCCGGTTTCCGGGTATTGCTCGATCACCTGGACGATGCGTTTGACCTCACCTTCCAGGGCATGGCCATGGATGCCACTGGCGTCAAAACCCATGACGCAGGAGCCCATGCGGTCAATCAGCTGGCGCGCCGGATGGTTCAGCGTGCCAAAAAAGTCCGGCTCTTCCAGCGCTACCCGCAAGACCGGCATTTGCAGGCGTGCAAACCAGACCCGGAGGCCCGGCGGGATGCGGTCTTCCTGCAGGATCGCCTGAAACATCAGCGCCACAATTTCGATGATGGCTTTTTCGCCCTTGGTTTCAGCTTTTTTCTTGAGCTCGGTCGACTCTTCACGCAAGCGGCCGGCAACCTTGGCAACCCCGGCCGGCGTGTATTCGTCAACGACTGTGCCGCCGTCGCCGTAATCACCTGCGCGGCCGACGGGCG
>JANMMR010000602.1:0-1826 GCA_031373455.1 Rhodoferax sp. | reverse complement strand
GTATCTGGCGGCACTACCGCCACCTGATGGAGCAAGCGTGATGGCGATGACAACAGCAGACCGCGGCCTGCTCGAAGACGTGACGCAATTCATCTACAAAGAGGCGCGTTTCCAGGACAACCACGAATACGATGCCTGGGAGGCCCTGTGGACAGACGACGGCATCTACTGGATTCCGGCCAACGGCGAGGGCACAGATCCCGAAAACGAGATGTCAATTGTGTACGACAACCGCTCGCGCATCAGCCTTCGCGTGCGCCAGTTCCATACCGGAAAACGTTTGAGCCAGACGCCCAAATCGCGCCTTCGCCGTTTGGTCTCCAACATTGAAATCCTTCGAACCGGAGGCAACGAGATCGTCGCCACCGCCAACGCCATGGTGTTCGAATCCACCACCCGAGGCGAGCAGATCTGGGTCTCGCGCAACGAGTACACATTGCGCCGCGTGGATGCGGATTTGCAGATGGCTTTGAAGAAAGTCATTCTGGTCAACAATGAAAAGCCCCTGTTCACCCTGTCCTTCCTGATTTGAAAGGTTTGAACGTGACCGAACCCCATCATTCCTTCCCACTGGCCTTGATCAGCGAAGGCCCGGCCCTGCTGGAATTGCATGCCGACGGTGTGGCGCACATTCGCATGAACCGGCCCGAGTCGGCTAATGGGCTGGATCTGGCCATGTTGCAGGGTCTCCAACAAGTGGTGATGGCAGTGCACGGGGACAGCCGCGTGCGCGCGGTACTGATCACTGGAGAAGGCAAAAATTTCTGTGCTGGCGGCGATGTGCACGCCTTTTTGGTCAAGGGCGCCGAGTTGCCGTATTACATCCGCCAGGCAACGTCGTATTTGCAAATTGTGGCCGGGCTGCTGATGCGGCTGAACGCGCCAGTAGTTGCCGCAGTGCAGGGGTTTGCCGCCGGGGGTGGCGGCATGGGCCTGGTGTGCTCCTCAGACATGGTCATCGCGGGCGCCTCGGCAAAGTTTCTTGCGGGGGCCACCCGCGTGGCAATGGTGCCCGATGCGGGTGTCTCGGTGACCCTCACACAACTCGTGGGCCTGCGCAAGGCGATGGAAATTCTCATGCTCAACCCGGTCATCAGCGCTGCTGACGCGCTGCAGATGGGCCTGATCAACCGCGTGGTGACAGACGACCAACTGCTCATTGAAGGTTTTGCGCTGGCGCGCCAGTTGGCACAAGGAGCGCCGGCGGCGCTGGCGGCCACCAAGCGCTTGCTTTACAGCGGATTGGGTTCCAGCGTTGAAGCGGCGATGCCGCAGGAGAACAACACCCAGGCCCAGTTGTGCGGCATGTCAGACGCGCTTGAAGGTTTGCGCGCAGTGATTGAAAAGCGCGCGCCGCAATTTACCGGCAAATGACGTGAGCGCAAGCGCTTCTTCGGCCCCATCGCAGCTTTCCTTGCGTCACACGCCTTTGGCAGGGCGGCGCGCATTCGTGACTGGGGGCGCCCAGGGCATTGGCGCGGCCATCGCACGCCGCCTGGCTGCGGACGGTGCCGACGTGGTGATTGCTGACCTTGCCATTGAAAGCGCCAAGGCGTTGGCCCAAGAGATTGGCGCTGTGGCGGTGGAACTTGACGTGACCGACGCCGAACGGGTCAGCGCGGTTATGCAGGCCCATGGCCCGTTCCAGATCCTGGTGAATAACGCGGGCGTTGACCAACACGCGTTTTTCACCGACACCACGTTGGCCGATTGGCGACGCCTCCTGGCAGTCAACCTTGAGTCCGTCTTCGCCACCACCCATGCGGTCTTGCCCGCGATGCAGGCGGCGCGTTTTGGCCGCATCATCAATATCGCCTCCGAGGCCG
>JANMMR010000597.1:0-4899 GCA_031373455.1 Rhodoferax sp. | reverse complement strand
CCCTTCCTGCAGCAAGACTATCCGGGTAGCACGCAAGTTGCCCTAGTCGGGCTGGAAGCCCAGCCGGACATGGCCATCTGGGAATTTGCGCGAGCCCATGGTTATGTCATCGTTACCCGGGACGCCGACTTTTTGGAGCTTTCACAGTTCAAAGGCCAGCCTCCGCAGGTCATTTGGCTGCGTACGGCCAACCTTTCGCGGGCCGCAACCTTAAGTATCTTGGTGAACAATCAAAGCCGGATTGAAGCAGCACTTTTTGAGAGGGATGAAGCGTGTTTGGAACTGATTGGTTAGGGCCTGGAATGGGCCACTTGTCCCTGTTTCGCATTGGACAAAAGCGGGCCTGTGCCCTGTGTGCTTGGGAGAATCTAGCGGCGCAACCAGAAACCAAACTGACCCCGGGTTTCCGGATAGCGCCTCAATTGTTTCCCATGCGTAGAGATTCAACGTAAATCAATTTCACCCTAACCCAGAGGCTGCTCGTGGTGCCCGAGGCCTATTTGAACCATTCGAATACGAAACTCGCCGCTGCGTTTGCATTTCGTTCTTCGGCGATGGCTGATTCAATTCTGTTTGCGGTCCGCCGCTTCCCATAATTTCAGCGCGAATCGCAAAACGGCGATTCCACATATCGCTGCGGCAAGCCCTACAACCGCGACGAAAATGCTGACATCCCGGCCTGCAGGGCCAGCAAGAAAAAAGTTGCTTGCAAATCCAATAGTTCCAAAAATTGCAAGGACACAGCCAATCAGAATGAGGATCAAGGAAAGCAAGCGATTGACTGTAGCCATGAGTTGGAGCGCAATTTTGGGGTCACGTCAATCAGAAATGAATCCCCCGCATCATCTCCGACATCGCAATCGCCTCGGGTGACAAGGTCGGCTTGGCCGATTTATCACCCTTGGCGGCCGCGCTGTCCGGGAACATGCGGAAGGTGGTGTTCATGAGGATCTGCGCGATGCGGGGGGTTATGTCATGCATCAGCTCCACGGCTTTGCCCAGGCGTGTGGCGATGCGCACGGGTTTGTCTACGCAGGCTTCGACCAGCATGGCGGCGGCTTCTTCGGGCATGAGAAGCGGCATGCTGTCGTAGATTTTGGTGGGCGCCGTCATGGGTGTGCGCACCAGCGGCATGTTGATGGTGGTGAAGGTCACGCCCTGGTCGGCGTATTCGCTGGCGGCGCAACTCGTCCACGCATCCAGTGCGGCTTTGCTGGCCACGTAAGCGGCGAAGCGCGGCGCGTTGACCAGCACACTGATCGAGCTGATGTTCACCACGTGGCCTTTGCGTTTGGCCACCATGCCGGGCAGCAAACCCATGGTGATGCGCAAGGCGCCGAAGTAGTTGAGCGCCATGGTGCGCTCAAAATCATGGAAGCGGTCGTAGCTGGCCTCGATGGCGCGGCGGATCGAGCGGCCGGCGTTGTTGATGAGGAAGTCCACGCCGCCGTGGTTTTTCTCCAGTTTTTTCACAAACTCGGCACACTGCGCCTCATCGACGATGTCCACCGGGTAGGTGAATACTTTTGCGCCTTTTCCGCCGGCTTCTTCGATAGTCTTCTTGGCTTCGGCCAGTTGGTCTTCGCCGCGCGCGCAGATGATGGTGATGGCGCCGGCTTCGGCAAAGCGGCACGCCGCCGAGAGGCCAATGCCGGATGAACCGCCGGTGATGAGCACCACTTTGCCGCCCACCGTGCCTCTGAGGCTGCGGTCGATGAAAAGCGCCGGATCCAGGTGGCGCTCCCAGTAGTCCCACAGGCGCCAGGCGTAGTCGTGCAAATTGGGCACGGCAATGCCGCTGCCCTTGAGCGCGGCTTCGGTCTCGCGGCAGTCAAACCGCGTGGGGTAATTGATGAAACTCATCATGTCTTCGGGCACACCGATGTCTTTCATGATGGCTCTGTAAACGCGGCGCACGGGCGCCAGCGCCATCAGGCCCTTCTTCACGCTTTTCGGGATGAAGCCCAGCAGCGCCGCGTTGATGAACAGATTCATCTTGGGCGCATGCGCGGCCTTGGTGAAAATGTCGAGCACGTCGCCCACGCGGTAACCCACCGGGTCGACCAGGTGGAAGCACTTTCCTTTTGTCGTGGCTTTACCGTGGCTGATGAAATCCAGCGCGTTGACGACAAAATCCACCGGAACGATGTTCAAACGGCCGCCTTCGAGCCCGATCGATGGCATCCAAGGCGGCAATATCTGGCGCATGCGCTGGATGAGTTTGAAGAGGTAATACGGGCCGTCGATCTTGTCCATCTCGCCGGTGGTGCTGTCGCCCACCACCATGGCGGGGCGGTAGACCGTCCAGGCGCCCTTGTATTCCTTGCGCACGATTTTTTCACTCTCGTGTTTGGTCATGAAATACGGGTGGTCGTAGTTCTCGGCCTCGTCAAACATGTCTTCGCGGAACACGCCTTCGTAGAGGCCGGCCGCCGCGATGGAGCTCACGTGGTGGAACTGGCCGGCATCTATCGCTTTGGCGAAATCGCAGGTGTTGCGCGTGCCTTCGATGTTCACGGCGATCTGGCTGGCCTCGTCGGCGGAGAGGTCATACACCGCAGCAAGGTGGTAAAAATGGTCGATCTTGCCCTTGAGCGCCTTGATGTTGTCGGCCGAAACGCCGAGCTTCTTGCCCGTCAAATCGCCAAACACCGGCACCACCCGCGCGCTGCTGGCGCCCCAATAATCGCGCAGCGCCGCCACCTTGCCCTCACTCTCCTGGCGGATCAGGAAATACACCACGGAGCCCTTGCGCTCCAACAATTTTTTGACGAGGCGCTTGCCGATGAAACCGGTGGCACCCGTGACGAAATACTGCATGTAGGTCTCCTGTTGGGGCTTTGATGGGGGCAATTTTGCTCATGGTAACGCACAAGACAACCTAGCAAAAACCCCGCATGAAGGCCCGTATCGCCCGAATTTGCGCACTTTCACCACCCATTTGCAGGCTTGGCTGATTCACTTTTAGTAGCCTCCCTCTACTTAGCCTCTTGCACCGCGCGTAAAGTGGGGCGCGCACCCCGCCCACATGCCTTCAAGGAGACAAACATGGTCACGAAAGTCCAAAAAAAATCAGCCAACCCTTCGAGCGAAAAATCAAGCGGGCCAAGCGGCATGCAGGGGCTGCATGGCCTGCACCTGCCCGGCGCCGTGAAAGACTCCGCGCAGCAAATCTGGCAGGCGGGGCTGGGCGCCTTTGCCAAGGCGCAAGCGGAAGGCACCAAGGCGTTTGAGGCCCTGGTGAAAGAAGGCACAACCCTGCAGCGCAAAACCCAGGCCGCAGCCGAAGAAAAACTCTCGGAGGCCACCAGCCGCATGACCGCGATGGCGGGCGGCATCACCTCCAAAGCCACTGGCCAGTGGGACAAGCTCGAGTCGATCTTTGAGGAGCGCGTGGCCAAGGCGCTGAAAAAACTCGGCGTGCCCTCCTCCAAAGACATTGACGGGCTCAACGCCCGCATCGACGCCCTCGGCCGCCGCGCCGCCGCGCCCGTACGCAAGGCGCCGGCGGCCGCGAAGAAGGCGGCCCGCAAACCCGCAAAAAAGGCTGCAAAATAAACGCATGGGAGGCGCGCGTTGGAGGCCTAGAATGCGCCAAAGAACGCCATGGCAAAAAAAGCCCCCCGACGCACCGCAGAACGGATACTTGAAGTCACCCTGGAGTTGTTCAACCGCTTTGGCGAACCCAATGTTTCCACCACATTGATTTCGGCCGAGCTGAACATCAGCCCGGGCAACCTGTATTACCACTACCCGGCCAAAGACGAGCTGATCAACTCGCTGTTTGACCGCTACGAGCGCGCGCTCAACGAGCTGCTCAATGCCGCAGACGATGTGCGCGATGTGGAAGACGCCTGGTTCTTCATGCACACACTGTTTGAGCTGATCTGGCAATACCGGTTCCTCTACCGCGACCTGAACGACCTGCTCTCCAAAAACCGCCGCCTGGAGACGCATTTCCAGTCGGTGCTCAAAAACAAGACCCGCGCCATCCGCTGCCTGCTGGACGGCATGAGCCGCAGTGGCGCGGTGTGCATCGACTCGCGCGAACACGAGCCCACCGCCACCAGCATGGTCGTGGTGCTCACCAACTGGCTCAGCTGTGAATACGTGCGCGACCCGCGCCGCGCGCTCGAGCCCGAAAGCGCCCAGGGCGCGCTGCTCCGCGGCGCGCACCACGTGCTCAACCTTCTCGTGCCTTACCTGGAGCCCGGCCAGCGCGCGCACCTGCTCACGCTGGTGGGGGCGTACAACAACCCGGTCACCGCGCCGCCCTGAGCGTTATCTCGGGCCGTTGCGCGCCAGGGTGTGATGTGGCGCGGTCGGGCGCATCAGGCTTTCATTCTGAAAGCTATTGTTAATATAGCAAACAATCCAATAAATACGTGACTTTATAATCGATTTTTCCCACACTTTTTGATGAAATCGGATTTTCCAGTACCCTCCATACCCAATTTGGGTATGAATGAACGAGAGGCTCAAGCAGAAACCCGGGCTGGCGATTAACATGGCCGCTGGACGCCCATTCGCCAAATTCAAAACCTTCAGGAGCCAAAACATGAAGATGCACCGCCGCGCCGTGGTCGCCGGTTTGCTCGCCAGCCTCGCCCTTGCCGGGCCAGTACTGGCCCAGCCCTACCCCAACAAACCGGTCCGCATCGTGTTGCCCTATGGCGCGGGCGGACCGGCAGACGTGATGGTGCGCGCGCTGGCGCAGAGCCTGGGCGACAGCTGGGGTCAGCCCTTCATCGTGGACAACAAACCCGGCGCCAACGAGATCATCGCGGCCGAAATTGTGGCCAAAAGCCCGGGCGACGGCTACACGTTTCTGGTGGCATCAGATGGCGCCTACAGCCTGAACCAGAACCTCTACAGCAAAATCCCCTACGACCCTGCCGC
>JANMMR010000583.1:0-2796 GCA_031373455.1 Rhodoferax sp. | reverse complement strand
AAACCGATCACCGGCACATCCGGGCAGCCGATTTTCGCGCCGATGATCGACGGAAAGCCATAGCCGCACGGCCCGAACAAACCTGGTGCCAGATATTTGCGCCCCTGCTCAAATGTCGGGTAAGCGTTTCCGATCGCGCAGTTATTGCCGATATCGGACGAGATAATCGCATCCTTCGGCATCCCCGCCTGAATGGCCCGCCACGCTTGCCGCGGCGACATGCGCTTAGGATCACGCTTGCGCGCCCGGTCATTCCACGTCGTGCCCGGATCATCCTCTTCGTGATCCATCCCAGACAAAGCCTGCGCCCACATGCAGCAAGAGCAACGCCAAGCTTCCCGGCGCGAAGGAAAACGCCCATGCGCCGCCCAACAAGGCGATCAGCATAAAGAGCAACTCACCCGCGTACATGTTGCCAAAGAGTCGCATGCCGTGGGAGACCGTTTTGGCGACAAACTCGATCATCTGCATGGCGAAATTGACGATGCCCAGGAGCAAGGCAAAAATCGGGTTTTTGCTGGTGCCAAAAGGAGCCGTCACAAGCTCATGCGCCCAGCCGCCTGCGCCCTTGATCTTGATGTTGTAAAACAGGCAGATCAGCAATACGGAAACCGACATGCCCATGGTGACTGAGAGGTCGGCGGTGGGCACAACGCGAAGGTAGGCGTGGCTGGCGTCGTAACCCATCTTGCCGTAAATCCACGACCAGACTTCCGGCAGGAAGTCCAAAGGCAGCAAATCCATGGCGTTGAGCAGGATGATCCAGACAAAGATCACCAAAGCCAGCGGGGCGATCATCTTGCGGCTGTTGGCATTGTGGATGATGGATTTGGCCTGCGCATCGACCATTTCATAGAGCATCTCGACCGCCGCCTGGAAACGGCCAGGAACGCCGGAGGTCACATTTTTGGCTGCGCGGTACAGCAAGAAGCAACCGACCACACCCAGCAGGATGGAGAAAAACAGGGAATCAATGTTGAAGACAGTGAAATCAACGATTTCCGTCTGTTTTTTGTTTTGCCAATGCGTCAGGTGGTGCGCAATGTAACTGCTGGCGGTGGGGGCGGATGCTTCTGCGGCCATTTTTGAAATCTTTTACGTAAGTGCTAAATCGCTAAATCGATATATCGTTCACTGAACTGTTCACACCAAATCTGCATTCTTTGGTTTTGGCTGCACCAACAGCGCGAGCCAATACACCTTCAAAGTCACCACCAGACCAGCCAGCAGCGCCAGCCACTCCAGGTTGTCCACCGCGCGCGAAGCCAGCAAAAACATCACCAGTGTGATGACGATCTTGACTGCTTCCAGCACGAAAAACCCCATTCCCGATACAGCGGAGCTTGCTCCGTGCGCGCCGGCAAACTGCTTCTTCAGGCCCCGTGCAAACAACATTGCAGGAACCACCACCGTTGCAGCGCCATAGGCGGCAGACCAACCGGCACCCGCCCGTTGCGTCAACACCCAGGCGGCAAATGCCACTGCGATGCCAGCCACAACCTGCAACCCTACAACCTGCCATGCCGTCACTGACGGCAGGGTCTTTCGCAGGGCCTGCGCCTCCTTGGCAGTCAACCGCTTGTACTGCGCGGCTTCGAACTCTTCGTCATCAAAGCTGCTGCGATGTGCCATATGCGGTATTTATGCCAAGCCTACGATTATATACGTAGAAACCCTCCGTCTTTTTCGATCTGGTGTGTTCGTGATTTGGCTTCACCTTCAGGTGCAAGCCTACGACACAATCTGCGCAGCTGCCACTACCTCTGAAGTCAAGTCATGCGCCTTGTTGCCAGCTCTTTGTGTTTGTCGATTGTTTTGGCCATTGTTGGGGTCGCGGGTTGTGATCGTTCCGGGCCCACGACGCCCAATGTGCTGGTGCCAAAGTCGCACCACACGGCCAGCGGCTTCAAAAACAACTACATCGGCGCGGTCGACAAGCACTTTGCCGACCTGTTGCGTTGGCGGTATGCGGCCTTTGTCGACGGCTTGCCCCCGGAGCCGCGCACGCCGACACCCGTTCAGGCGCCTGACCTGCCCCGCATACAGGCCAATGGCAAGGCGGGTGCCGCCATGCAACCCATGGTGACCTGGATCGGCCACGCCACCACACTGGTGCAGGCCGACGGGCTGAATGTCTTGACGGATCCAATCTTTAGCGAACGCGCGGCCCCCGTGCAGCTGTTTGGCCCCAAACGACAGCAACCGCCCGGCGTGGCCATGAAGGACCTGCCGCATATCGATGTGGTGGTGATTTCCCACAACCACTACGACCATCTGGACCGGCAAAGTGTTTTCGATCTCGACCAGCGCGCCAAAAGTGCCGCGCGCGAGACCGTTTTTTTGGTGCCACTCGGGCTAAAGGCCTGGTTTGCCAATTTGGGTATTGAGCGCGTCGTTGAGCTGGACTGGTGGGAGAAATTTTCGACCCGGGGTGTCAATTTCCATCTCACCCCCGTGCAACACTGGTCGGCCCGCACCATGGTCGACCGCAGCCACACCTTATGGGGTGGCTGGGCGGTTTTTGGCGCGGGTTTCCATTGGTATTTCAGCGGGGATTCGGGTTATTCGAAGGACTTCTCAGACACCCGGCGGCACTTTTCCGGCTTGGCGGCAAACCAGGGCCAAGGCCAACTCTTTGACCTGGCCTTGCTGCCGGTGGGCGCGTACGAACCCCGCTGGTTCATGGCCGAGCAACACATGAACCCCCACGAGGCTGCGAAGACGCACCGCGACTTGGGGGCCATACGTTCCATCGGGGTGCATTGGGGTACCTTCAACCTCACCGATGAAGCGCTG
>JANMMR010000372.1:0-3590 GCA_031373455.1 Rhodoferax sp. | reverse complement strand
CTTTGCCACCAATGCAAGCGCCTTGCCCGCAGCACCACTGAATGGCTTGACCCGGCTGTTTGTCATTACCTCTGGCGGCACCGCATCTGCCAGCGAAATGGTGATCAACGGGCTGCGGCCCTATATGCCCGTCATCACCATTGGCGCGACGACCTTTGGGAAACCTTACGGCTCTCAACCGCGCGACGCCTGCGGCACCACCTACAGCGCTGTCAGCCTCGAAGTGGCAAACGTCCTGGGCGAGGCCAACTATGCGAACGGGTTTGTGGCCAATTGCCCAATGAGCGATGACTTGACGCGGGAACTCGGCGACCCGGCCGAGCTGCGCATTGGTGCGGCGCTGAGTTACATCACCACGGGCATTTGCCCGCCCTTCGCCAGTGTGCCGCCAGCCAATGGCGCGCAAGCCCGGCGGGCGCGGGCGCTCCAAGAGTCTGTACTCACTGGTGAGTATGTGCCCGGTTTTGGTGAGGTCAGGCGGCCTGCAGCCGTCGTGGATTGACTGTCGCTGCTGGCAGTAGTGATCTGTGCGAGCACTTGACGCGCAACCGGGTCATCAACCACCCGTTGATTTGCTATATAAGCAGAAGTCCGCCATGAAAATTCACGAGAAAGCCAGTTTTGTCAGATAAGAAAAGGGATTCCACCATGAACACCACTTTCAAGGCCTGCGCATGGTTGCTGGCCAGTTGGCTTGCGGCACCCCACGCGCTGGCGCAAGCCCCCGGCGCCGACTACCCTGGCAAGCCTGTCCGCGTGGTGGTGACCTTCCCGCCCGGCGGCAGCTCTGACGCCGTGGTGCGCATTCTGATGCCCCGCCTCCTGGAAAAACTCGGCCAGCCCTGGGTGGTGGACAACCGGCCCGGCGCGGGCGGCAACGTCGGCCTGGCCATCGTCGCCAAGGCGCCGCCAGACGGCTACACGCTGGGTGTGGGCGCAGCCGGCGGCCTGGCGGCCAATGTCAGCCTGTACCCGCAAATGCCCTTCGACCCGGTGAAAGACTTCAGGCCCATCACGCTGCTGGCCAGCTCGCCCTTTGTACTGGTGGCCAACCCCGGCATCTCGGCCAAAACCTTGCCGGAGCTGATCGCCCAGGCCAAAGCCGCGCCGGGCAAGTTCTCCATTGGTCACGGCGGCAATGGCACCGCCATGCACCTGTCGAGCCAGTTGTTCGCCCAACTGGCGGGCTTGCAGTTTGTCGAAGTGCCTTACCGTGGCAGCGGCCCCGCCACGCTGGACGCGCTGGCCGGACAGGTGCAGCTGGCCATGGTGGACCTGGTAGCTGCATTGCCGCACATCAAGGCCGGCAAGCTGCTGGCGCTGGCCGTCACCGGCACGCAGCGCCAGCCCACCGTGCCGGATGTGCCCACCATGGCCGAGGGTGGCGTGCCGGGTTATGAGTCCACCGGCTGGTTTGGCCTGGTGGCGCCGGCGGGCACGCCAGCCGCCATCATCAACAAGCTCAACGCCGAAGTGGTGGCCGCGCTGGCCGACCCGGAAATCGCCCGCGCCATGCGCGCCCAAGGCGTGGAGCCGGCACCCACCAAACCCGAAGAGTTTGAACGCTTCATCAAAAGCGAAACCCAAAAGTGGGCCAGGGTCATCAAGACCTCGGGCACCAAACTCGACTAATTGCCCGGCCTGCCGAAATGACCCAAGCACCTTCTGCAGATGTGTTGACCTGTGATGTCTTGATCGTCGGCGCAGGCCCTGTCGGCCTGACGCTGGCCATGGACCTGGCCTCACGCGGCATCAAGGTGGTGGTGGCCGAAATGCGGCACTACATGGAGCCGCCCAATGTGAAGTGCAACCACGTGGCCGCCCGCCCCATGGAGCAGTTCCGCCGGCTGGGCGTGGCACAAAAACTGCGCAACGCCGGCCTACCCGCCGACTACCCCAACGACGCCGCCTTTCGAACCCGCGTGACGGGCACCGAGTTTGCGCGCATCCCCATCCCCTGCCGCCTGCACCGCTACACCGACACCAGCGGCCCCGACGGCCACTGGCCCACGCCCGAGCCGGCACACCGCATCAACCAGATCTACCTGGAACCTATCCTGCTGGAACATGCGGCCAGGCTGCCCGGTGTATTGCTGCTCAACCGCACGCAGGTCACCGCGTTTGAGCAAGATGAAAACGGTGTGACGGCCACCGCGCTCAACCTCGATAGCGCGCTCGACAGCGGCAAAACGCAAACCATCCACGCCCGCTACATGGTCGGCTGTGACGGTGGCCGCTCCGAAGTGCGCAAGCAGATGGGCGCCAAGTTTGCAGGCACGGCGATCATCCAGCGCGTGCAGTCCACCTACATCCGTGCACCGCAACTGATGGCCATGATGCCCGGCCAGCGGGCGTGGTCCACCTATGTGATGAACCCCAACCGTTGCGGCACGGTGTTCTCCATCGACGGGCAAGACAACTGGCTGATTCACAACCACCTGAGCCTGGACGAGCCGGATTTTGATTCGGTGGACCGCGACTGGAGCATCCGCCAGATTCTGGGTGTGGGGCAGGATTTTGAATACGAAGTGCTGAGCAGGGAAGACTGGGTGGGCCGCCGCCTGGTGGCCAACCGCTTCCGCAACGGCCGGGTGTTTCTGGCCGGCGACTCGGCCCACATCTGGATGCCCTACGCAGGCTACGGCATGAACGCCGGCATTGCCGACGCGCTCAACCTCGCGTGGCTGCTGGCCGCGCGCGTGCAGGGCTGGGGCGCAGAGGCCATCCTCGACGCCTACGAGGCCGAGCGCCAGCCCATCACCGAGCAGGTCTCGCAGTTCGCCATGAACCACGCGCAGCAGATGATCAAGATGAAGCGCGGCGTGCCGCACAACATCGAGGCCCAAGGCGCAGAAGGCGACGCCGTGCGTGCCGACATGGGCCAGGCCGCCTATGACTTGAACGTGCAGCAGTTCTGCGCCGGCGGCCTGAACTTCGGCTACTTCTACAGCGGCTCGCCCATCATCGCCCACGAGACCGAGCCCGCGCCTGCCTACACCATGGGCGACTTCACCCCCAGCACCGTGCCCGGTTGCCGTGCGCCGCATTTCTGGCTGGATGCCGAGCGCACCCGTTCCCTGTATGACAGCTTTGGGCCGGGTTACACGCTGCTGCGGTTTGACACGGGTGTAGACGTTAGCGCTTTTCAAAGTGCTGCTGCGTTGGGCCGCATGCCGCTGGTGGTGGTGGATGCGCCTGCTGGTCTTGATGTTCCGTCGGCTTATGTGCACAAGCTGGTGTTGTGCCGGACGGATCAGCATGTGGTTTGGCGTGGGAATGTGTTGCCTGCGCAGGTTGAAGAACTGGTCAGTCAACTCTGCGGAGCCCGCCTGCCCCACCCCAACGCCGCCAAGGCTTAGGTGTAGCGGGCCCTTCGGGCAACCATCTGCAGTACGCAGTCTCCGGGTCGGCGCACAACTCGCTGCGCTCGAACAAGTGCGCCTGAGTCGTCTCGCTGCGCGAGACCCTCACCCAGAGCCTTTGCGTGCTTCGAGGCCGCGACACATGCGCCCTGGCGGCGTTGGCGTGGGGCAGGCTACGGTTTCAGCCTCAAATCTCACTGGCTCGAAATGGCATGTCATTGTGAGTCC
>JANMMR010000370.1:0-6007 GCA_031373455.1 Rhodoferax sp. | reverse complement strand
GCAAACGCTTCGGCCTCCAAGCGAGACGACCGAGAAGAAGAAACCCTTGCAATCGCCAAGGCTGCCGTAGCGGCTGCAACTGCCGCAGCTCTTGAGGCAGAATCAGCCAATACAATTGCGCGCTCAAATTCAAGACGCATTTGGCGTAGTGAAATTATTGCCGCCGTTGCTGCTATTGCCGCAATGGTTGCCGCATATGCTGCTATCAAAGGCATCAAGTAGTCCATTCCTTCCAGCCCTAACTTGTCGTTCCACCGGAGCTACGCCCGGTGAACTTGACGTTAAATTTCACCTTGCGCCCAGATATTTTGTAGATACAATTAAGTATGCTCACATGGGACGAACCAAAGCGCAAGCTGAATATCAAGAATCACAGGCTTGACTTCGTTGGATGCGATGCAATCTGGGACCACTTCACTGTGACCCGCGAAGACAAACGGCAAGACTACGGCGAAGAGCGCTTGGTTTGCTTCGGTCTTCTTGAGGCCAATGTGGTTGTGATGGTTTACACCGAGCGCCCGAAAGGGCCTCACGTGATATCGCTGCGAAAGGCAGAAAAACATGAAGCTCGCTACTACCGCCAAGTTGCCAAAGAAAACCTCGGCTAAGGTCAACGACCCAGACAATCCGGCATGGACAGAGGAAATGCTCGGTGCACCAGTGCTTAAGCGTGGGCGTGGGCCGCAGGCCGCGCCGACCAAAGTCCTCACCTCGGTTCGTTTGGATGCGGACATTTTGGAGTTCTTCAAGGCGCAAGGGACTGGCTACCAGTCGCGTATTAATGCGGCGCTTCGCACGGCAGTGGAGCGAAATTTAACGGGTCGTCCAAGGGCGACAATGCGCAAACGCGCTGCGGCTTGACTTCGGCGTTAAAGCGCAGAACAGCGTCCGTGGTAATCTGCATCTCATGAACCAAATTTCTGTTGCCGACATTTTGGAACTGCCTGTGCAGGAGCGCATTCAGCTCGTTGAAGTGATTTGGGAAAGCATTGCCGCCTTCCCGAACGCCATCGAGGTTTCACCCGAGCTGAAGACCGAGCTCGAAGCGCGTTTGGCCGACTTTGAGCGAAACCCAGAGGCCGGTTATTCCCGGGATCAAGTAAAGGCACATTTAAAAAGCGGCTCGTGGCGTACCGCTTGAAGTTTTCCGGTCGAGCCGTTCACGAAATTGGCGAAGCCTTCGACTGACATGAGGAACAAAGCAAAGGGCTGGGCTCTGAATTTGAGTTGGCTTTTGAACTTCAGCTTAAGCGCCTTGAGCAAGTTCCGCTTTTGTACGCAGAAATTATCCCAGGCGTACGCCGCACACTTTTGCCGCAGTTTCCGTATGGCGTCTTTTACACGGTTAAGAATGATTTGGTTCACGTTCTGGCCGTCATTCACAATGCGCGGAATCCTCGGCGTTGGCCGAATGAACGTGCCCGTTAACTGATCATTCCACCATGCGCTTTGCGTCGGTGAATTTCAACGTTATGCCGCACAGAATACTTCGTGGGTGTTTTGCAATCCCAGCTAGCACGGAAGCGAGCGTGGCGCCAACTTACTCTTGACGGATCGTCGACCGTACACATGCAAACTTTCTGGGAGTCGGGCCGCCCGCGTCGTTCGCTTTAGGAGTAAGCTGCTGTGAAACACACTGGAGGGATGCCATGAATGATGACCGGATTCACCAAAACCGTGTGGGTGCGCTTGGCCTTGCATTGCTTGCAACGTTTTTGCTCGGAGCGTCGGGTTGCTCAACGGTAATACCCCGTGCCGGGTCGCCCGAAGAGGTCGGAATGTCTTCAACGAAGCTCGCACAGATCGAGGCAGTTACCGGCGATCACATGAAGGCAGGCCTGGTTCCCGGCGCTGTAATGCTCGTCGCGCGCAAAGGGAAGATCGCCTGGTACAAGACGTTGGGACATCGGGACCGGGATGCGGCCGACGAGATGAAACCGGACAGCATCTTTCGTATCTACTCCATGACCAAGCCCCTTGTGAGCATCGCGACAATGATGCTGGTCGAAGAAGGGCGGCTTCAGTTGTCGGACCCGGTCGCGAAGTTCCTGCCGGAGATGCAGGGAATGAAAATCGGAATTGAAAAACCAGGCCCGGACCCGGCCCTCGACCTCATCGCACCCCAACGCGAGATGACAGTGCATGACTTGCTTCGGCACACTTCAGGCTTGATCTATGGGGGCCGCGGGGTATCGGCAGTCAACGCCACGTACCAGAAAGCGCGCATTGGCAACCGGGACGTCAACAACCGGGACTTCGTTTCACAGGTGGCGCGCTTGCCGCTCAGGTTCTCACCGGGAACGAGATGGGAGTACGGGATTTCGACCGATGTGTTGGGTCGGGTGTTAGAGGTGATCGAGGGCAAACCACTGTCGCAGGTCCTCGATGAACGCCTGATCCGGCCCTTGGGCATGGTGGACACCGGTTTCTTTGTGCCCGCCGACAAGCTTCACCGTGCGGCCCAGCCATGGCCTCGACCGGGGGTGGCACCAACACCGCGGTTTGACGTCGCCCAAAAGCCCGCTTTCGAATCAGGCGGCGGCGGCCTCGTTAGCACGATGGACGATTACCTCCGTTTCGCGACGATGCTCTTGAACGGGGGCGAGTTCGCGGGCAAGCGTTACGTGAACAAGAGCACGATCGACCTGATGGCCTCGGACCAAACCGGCGGTGTCCCAGGCTTGGCTCCAGGCCTGGGCTTCGGGCTCGGATTCGACATCAGGATCCCGCCATCGCCTCCTGCGGTTCTTGGTGAGTACGGATGGGCTGGCAATGCGGGCACCAGATTCTGGATCGACCCAAAGAACGAACTGATCGCGATCTACATGGTCCAGGTGGGCGACGGCGACCGCGTCATGTTGCGCAACCAGTTCCAGAACATGGTGCGCGAGGCAATCATCAAATAGGCTAGAAGCCACCTGCTCTTTCGAATATTCACGGCTTCCTCGCCCGCGAGGCACTCCGCCTGGATTGGCCCTGCTGGCACAGCGTGGGAGTTGTGGCGCTCCACCAAAAGGCAATCCCAATCCCAAGCGCGGCGCCAGTGCGGCCGAACCCCTCGTTCGAGGCGAGGCCCAACGGCAAGCCACCAGACCCGGGCCGATGGTATGGGGTACATTTTCACCGGGCCGGGCCTGGTGGCTTGCTGTTGGGCCCGCATCAATTCAAACGTTAGAAGTTCAAGTAAATTGGCATTTTGACGCCACAAAGAGTGAGTTCAATCGCACGAAACACGGTATCGATTTTGTTGAAGCGCAGAACCTCTGGGGCGACCCGATGCTACTGGAGATCCCGGCAAAGACCGATGACGAGCCTCGGTATCTGGTAATTGGGCGCATTGACGGGAAACATTGGTCAGCCGTCATTGCTTACCGGGAAGCAAATGTCCGATTGATATCGGTTCGTCGCTCACGCACAGAAGAGGTAGTACTTTATGAAAGCTAAAACGTTCGATCGACAATTTGACGAAGGTGTTGACATTGCGGCTGCTTTGGACTTGTCCAAAGCGAAACGTGTGCTGCAAGAGCAAAAACGAGTGAATGTCGATTTTCCAACGTGGATGATTGACTCCTTGGATCGCGAAGCTAGCAAACTTGGTGTTACGAGGCAATCTGTTATCAAGGTCTGGTTAGCCGAACGTCTCGAAGCGACGACGTCCGACTTACCGTTCCAGCGGAAGCGCGCAGGTGCCACGCACCGCTGAACTCTACATCAGGCGTCACTGAAAAGAAAGGCATCAAAATGACACGCGTCCGGGTTGAAGGTTTTACCATCTCGCTTGACGGCTACGCAGCCGGTCCGAACCAGGACATCAGCAATCCCCTTGGCGTGGGCGGGCCAGATTTGCACCAGTGGCTGCTCCCGACACGCACGCTCCAACGAACCCTGTTTGGCGCCGACGGTGGCACGACGGGGATCGATGACGACTTCGCGGCGCGGGGCTTCAACAATGTGGGCGCCTGGATTCTCGGCAGAAACATGTTTGCGCCGAGTCGCGGCGCCTGGGCCGACATGACCTGGAAAGGCTGGTGGGGGGACAACCCGCCCTATCACGTGCCAACTTTCATTTTGACGCACCACCCGCGCGCGCCCATTGAGATGGAAGGCGGAACGACCTTCCACTTCGTCACGGGCGGTATTCACGAGGCGCTTGACCGGGCGCGCGAGGCAGCCAAGGGCAAGGATGTGCGCATTGGCGGCGGCGCTCACACCATCCAGCAATACCTTCGAGCGGGCCTCATCGATGAGCTGCACGTGGCGATCTCGCCGGTCTTGCTGGGCAGCGGAGAGCGGTTGTTTGAGGGGGTTGACGTGCGCGCTCTGGGGTATGAATGCGTCCAGTTTGTTGGGTCGGAAAAAGCCACCCATGTGGTGCTGCGGCGCCAAGGGCAAAAGGACGCCTGACGACCGGTTACAGCGGGTGGCACTGCCGTCCCACTGCTGATCCGGGACGTGAGGCACCCAAACGCTGGGCACGCTGGCCTTGGGTTAATCGTTTGAAACCATGCGGAGAATCAGATGCTGCTCGAAGGTTCATGCCATTGTGGCCGTGTCAGTTTTGCGGTTGAGTCTGAGTCGCCGGTGCCCTTTATGCGGTGTTATTGCGCCATCTGCCGCAAGACGGCTGGCGCTGGTGGCTACGCCATCAACCTTGGCGCAACCACGCAAACCATGAAGGTGCGCGGAAAGCGTTATTTGAGGATTTACCGTGCGCAGGTCGCGAACCGAGACGCCCCTGGAACCCACCTGAGTAGCGGGAGGCGGTATTTCTGTTTGCACTGTGGAAGTGCTCTTTGGCTGTGGGATCCCACTTGGCCTGATCTTGTTCACCCGCACGCCAGTGCGATAGACACGACTTTGCCAACGCCGACTGACCATGTTCATTGCCTGGTTGGCTCAAAAGCGCCGTGGGTCAACATTGAGGGCAAGACCGGCGATCCACAATTCGCGGAATATCCAGAGATGTCTTTGGCCCAGTGGCACCAAACGCGTGGCGTCAAACTCTAGGCAAAATGGCCGGCATGGTTCACCGCCACCCACTGGCCACCTTCTTCGCGCTCGCTTACACCATCTCTTGGCTGGTCTGAGCGCCGCTGTGGCTGCCTGCGTTCGGCGTCCACGGCTTGCCGGTTCTTCCTTTTCACCATGCACTTGGCGCATTGGGGCCGATAGCGGCCGCCTTCATCGTGTCTGCCATGGAAACCGGCTTGGCGGGGCCCAAAGATCTCCTGCTGCGCATGGGCCTTTGGCGCGGGCGGCTGGGTTGGGTGCCTGTTGCGCTGCTTGCGCCGTATGCCCTGCTCGCACTGGCTGTATTTGGGGCGTCGGTCTTGGGAAATGTGCCTATGTCAATGGCGGGCTTCGGCAACTCACGCGAATTTCCGCAGTTTTCAACGTTTGCATTCCTCGCCTACAACGTCATTTCGTTCGGGTATGGTGAAGAAGTGGGCTGGAGAGGCTTCGTTCAGCGTGGCGGTCGGGTTGCACCACCCGCCCCAGACGGCTAAAGTTGAACGCTGTGCGAGCGTTCAACTCCACAGGAGAACCCCATGTTCAGCCATGTCACACTGGGCACACACGAGCTGGCAGTGGCCGCAGCCTTCTACGATGCCGTACTTGCGCCGCTTGGTATCGAGCGCGTATCCAAAAAGTACCCCAACTGGGCAGCTTGGCAACGCCCGGGCGGCGAACAGAAGCTCTGGGTTGGTTTGCCGTACAACCAAGAGCCAGCCAGTATGGGCAACGGTTGCATGGTCGCGTTTGAAGCGCAGTCCCGAGCTGCGGTCGATGCAGCGTACGCTGCGGCAATGGCGGCCGGCGCCAGCGACGAAGGCCCGCCGGGCCTGCGGGCGAGTTACGGGCCAAACTATTACGGTGCGTATGTTCGCGACCTGGACGGGAACAAAGTCCACTTCGTTTGCCGCCGCGATGCACAACAGCGGTAGCATTCATGCAAGGTTCGTCAAGTTGATGAACCTGAGTTCTTGCGCATTTGAACCCGTCCAGC
>JANMMR010000554.1:0-2319 GCA_031373455.1 Rhodoferax sp. | reverse complement strand
CTCGGATTTGATTGGCAAGTATGTGAATATTGCGAGCCGGACATCCGGGTTTATCTCCAAACGATTCGGCGGCCAGCTTGCATCTGGATATGTGGACAACTTGCGCGAAATGCAGGTGTTGTCTATGTTCGCGACTCATCTGCCCACAATCCGAAAGGACCTAGAGGCACGCGAATTCTCGAAGGCCGTCAAGCTCACCATGACCTTGGCAGATATTGCGAACGCATATGTCGCCGAATGCAAGCCTTGGGATTTGGCAAAAGACGCGAAAAACGACCAAGAACTTCATGTTATTTGTTCGTTCAGTTTGGTGTTGTTCAATTTGCTGACACTGGCGCTTAAATCCATCCTCCCTAGAACGGCACTCCAAGTTGAGCAGTTTTTACGGATTCCATCGTTGAGTTGGGATCAAATTGGCGAACTCTTGGAAACGCCGCCAGGTGAACAAGCACCCAACCGAATCATTGCGTCTGTCCTGATGGGCGGACATTTTGTCGGTGAATACAAGCATCTCATGCAACGCGTCACCACGGAGCAACTCGACGCTCTGTTCGAACCCCCACCGGTGGAAGCAGTCACCCCCTGCGGCGAAGCCATCGCCCCCACCATCACCATCGACGACTTCGCCAAGATCGACCTGCGCATCGCCAAAATCGTCAACTGCGAAGCGGTCGAAGGCTCCACCAAGCTCTTGCGCCTGACGCTCGATGTCGGTGAAGGCAAAACCCGCAACGTGTTCAGCGGCATCGCCAGTGCTTACCAGCCTGCCGATCTCATTGGCAAACACACCGTGGTGGTCGCCAACCTCGCGCCGCGCAAAATGAAGTTTGGCATCAGCGAAGGCATGGTGCTGGCCGCGAGCCACACCGACGACAAAGCCAAGCCCGGCATTTACGTGCTGGAGCCCTCGGCGCTGGGCAACAGCGGTGGCGTGGGCGCAGTTGCGGGCCTGCGCGTGCGTTGAACCGGCTCAGTTTTTCGATTCTCCCGGTTGCGCCAAAAAGCGATTGCTATTATTTATATAGCAATAAACCTATATTTCCCGTGACTTGATGCCCGATATTTCCTGAAAATCCGGCAACAAGCCGGTTTTCGCCGTTAATCATACCCAATTTAGGTATGATTGGTGCAGCCAAGGGCTCCGATACCAACCCGGCCACCCCTTCAAGCGTCCAGCTTCGCCCAAAACGCCAAAACAGCCTGGTTAAACCGCTGGGCGCATTCCACTTGCGGCACATGCCCGCAGCCATCAAAAATCTGTACCTGCACGTTGGGCAAGAGGCGCTTGAGCGTGTCGGCCTGCTTCACCGGCAGCAGCTGGTCTTGCCGTCCCCAGACCACCAACGTGGGTGCGCTGATGCCGGGCAGCGCAGCATGCAGCGCCGCTACCTGGTCGGCCGGAAAACCGCCAAAGCGCAGAAAGCCGCGCAGGGTTTTCAAAAAGGCCGCCTGCGCGCCCGGCAGGCTGGCAAAACGGAACTTGTCTTCCACCACCTCGCGGGTAACGAGTGAAGTGTCCACAAAGGCTAGGTTCCACAACATCTTCAGGCCAAAACGGCTCGGCCGGGTAAGGATGTTGCCGATCACCGGCGCCGCTGCGAGGCGGAAATTGATGTGGCATTCGCGCCCCACACCGGCCGGGTCTGCCAGCACCATGGAGGCCATGCGCGCAGGCTCGCGCAGGGCGCATTCCAACGCGAGGCGGCCGCCCAGCGAGTTGCCGGCCAGGTGGGCGCGCGCCAAGCCCTGGGTGGTCATGAAGTCCAGAATGAACTGCGCCAGATTGCCCAGCGAATAACTTTCGTTTTCAGGCTTGTGCGTGAGCCCGTAGCCGAGTAAATCCAGCGCATACACGCGGTGGTGGCGCGCCAGCTCGGCGATGTTGCTGCGCCATTCAAGCACCGAGCAGCCAATGCCGTGCAACAAAACCACCGCAGAGCCGGCGCCGCCCGCCTGCCAATACCGCGTGCGAACTGGGCCCACGTTGACATATTTATCTTCAAAAGGTGACATGGAAGCTCCGTTCAATGGATTCGACGGTGGATTTAAGCACGGCCATCCCCATGCGCCTGATGCGTTCCGTAGCGCGCTCCACAATAAGTAAGGAATTTGATTTTTCCTTACTTTTGATGTATTCTTACCTCCTCATTTTCAAGGAGATGCCTTGTGTCAGCCGTCTTGAAACCCAAAGCCACCCAGGCAGCCATTGTTGAAATATCAGTTGAGGCCACTGTCACCAGCAAGGGGCAGATCACGCTGCCGGTGGCGCTGCGCGAGCGGTTGGGGCTGAAGGCGGGGAGCAAGATCAAGTTCATCCAC
>JANMMR010000444.1:0-3530 GCA_031373455.1 Rhodoferax sp. | reverse complement strand
GGTCTGGAGCTGGCAAAACACCATGCTGCAGTCGTATGCCATCAGCGCCGTGCTTCAGCTTGGGCTTGTTGCCGCTTTCGGCTGGGTGATGCTGCCTTTTTTAGCGCTTCATAACCTGATTGCCTGGTGGCAATTGACCTCGGCCAACTACGTGGAGCACTATGGGCTCTTGCGCGAGCGCCTGCCCAATGGCCATTTTGAGACGCCCAAGCCGCACCACTCCTGGAACACCAACCACCTGATCACCAACCTGGCGCTGTTCCACCTGCAGCGGCATTCCGACCACCATGCGTACCCGCTGCGGCGTTACCAGTCTTTGCGGCACTTTGAGGACGTGCCGCAGTTGCCGAGTGGCTATTTCGGCATGTTCCCGCTGTCTTATGTGCCGTTTCTGTGGTTCAAGGTGATGGACCGTCGGCTGATGGCCCTGCCGCATGTCAACGGTGATTTGGCGCGCGTGAATATTGATCCGAAAAAGCGCCGTCAAATTGAAGCGCGCTGGCTGCAGCCCGGTCTTGCGTCTTGAACCTTTGCTTAGCTCAAGGATGCATCCAGCAACTCGACCCAGTGTTTCACCGGCGTTGACGTGCCACTTTGCAGGTGCGTGATGCAGCCAATGTTGGCGCTGACAATCACATCGGCCGTTGTCTCGGCCAAGTGGCGCAGCTTGCGGTCGCGAAGCGCGTAGGCCAGTTCGGGCTGGAGCACGGAATAGGTGCCGGCCGACCCGCAACACAGGTGCGGTTCGTTCAGAACCGGTTTCACCTCGAACCCCAGCTGGCTCAGGTGTTTCTCCACGCCGCCTTTGAGTTGCTGCCCATGTTGCAGCGTGCAGGGCGGGTGAAAAGTGACCGATGGGCCGGGTGATTTGACTTTGCCTCTCAAGCGCTCGACCAGCTCGGGCAGCCACTCGCTGAGGTCTCGGGTCAAGGCGCTGATGCGTCCGGCTTTGTCGGCATACAGCGGATCGTCGCGCAACACGTGGCCGTAATCTTTCAGCATCACGCCGCAGCCCGAGGCGTTCATCAGGATGGCTTCAACTTTGTCTGAGCCTTCCACATAAGGCCACCACGCGTCGATGTTCGCCCGCATCTGCACCTTGCCGCCGTCCTGGTCATTCAAGTGGAATTTGACCGCACCACAGCAGCCGGCCTTGCCAGCGACCACACTCTGGACACCGGCGGCATCGAGCACACGCGCTGTTGCGCTGTCAATGTTCGGCATCATCGACGGCTGCACACAACCCTTGAGCAGCAAGACCTTGCGCGCGTGGGTGCGCGTGGGCCATGCGCCCGCGTCTTGGCGGGGTGGCACCTTGTTTTTGAGCGACTCGGGCATGAGGCCCCGCACCAGTTGGCCCATCTTCATGGCGGGTGCAAACAGCGGCGAGTTCATGCCTTCTTTCAAGGCCCAGCGCAGTGCCTGCTCCGCCGGAGGGCGCGGCACCTTGGCGTCGACCAGCTTGCGGCCAATGTCGACCAGGTGGCCGTAGTCCACACCGCTTGGGCAAGTGCTTTCGCAGTTGCGGCAGGTGAGGCAGCGGTCCAGATGCAGTTGCGTTTTGCGCGTGGGTGTTTCGCCCTCGAGCACCTGCTTCATCAGGTAAATGCGGCCGCGCGGGCCGTCGAGCTCGTCGCCCAGCAACTGGTAGGTGGGGCAGGTCGCCGTGCAGAAGCCGCAATGCACACATTTGCGCAGGATCGCCTCGGCCTCGGTGCCGTCGGGGGTGTTCTGGTATTCGGGAGCGAGATTGGTTTGCATGACGGGGCCGGGGCTTAAAAATCCGGGTGCAAGCGGCCGCGGTTGAACAACCCGTCGGGGTCAAATTCAGCCTTCAAACGCTTTTGAATATTGATATTTAATTTTCTCTCATATGAAATCGATTTATTATTCACAGAAAGTCTCGAATATATTGAATTATTTGCTATAAAAATTTCACTATTTTCAATTAATTTATTACCATTTTTTTCTAAATAATCGATATTATCAGATTTTAATCGCACCCAGCGTAGCGCGCCATGCCATTCGACCAACTGCGGGCACGGCAGCACCAGGGCCGGTGCCGTTTGGGCCACACTGACCCGCAGCACGGCCTCCCCTGCAGCCCGCGCTTCGGCGAAAAACGGCAGTTTCAAGTCGCGGCATTGTTGCCAATGCAAGGCGGCTGCAGCTTGATCCACGCTGTGGCCATCGGCCGCCTTTGCCAGCCATTCACTGGCCGCCTGAACCGCCGCCGCCGCACCACGCAAACGCAGATGCAACTGGCCCATGCCGGAGGGTTGCGCCCCGTCCAGCGCCTGCCAGCGGCTGGCGTTGAGCGGCAAAGGTTGGCCTCCCCACTGGTTCAGTTGCTTGAGCGCCGTGGTCTGGTCCATGGCAAAGACCAATGTTGCTTGGGCAGGCGCGACGGGCAACACCTTGAGCGACACCTCGGTGATGAGCCCCAGCGTGCCCATGGCGCCCACCATCAGCCGAGAAACGTCATAACCCGCCACGTTCTTCATCACCGTGCCGCCGAAGCGCAACAGCTCCGCGCGGCCATTGAGCAGCTCGAGTCCGAGCACGTAGTCACGCACGCCACCCGCACTGGCGCGCGCGGGCCCGCTCAAGCCGGCAGCCACCATGCCACCCACTGTGGCCGCAGCGTCGCCAAAATGCGGTGGCTCAAAAGGCAGACATTGCCCTTGCGCAGCCAGCGCCGCCTCCAGCTCGGCCAGTGGCGTGCCAGCGCGCACCGTCACCACCAGCTCGCTGGGCTCGTAACTGGTGATGCCATGCATGGGAAGCGTGTCCAGCACCGTGCCTGCCTGTGCATCGCCTGCCTTCGTATGGCCTGGCGCGCCACCTTCGGGCGCGCCACTGGGCCAGTAAAAATCCTTGCTTCCACCCCCGCGAATCCGAAGCGCGGTTTTGTCGGCGGTGGCAGCGCGAACCTGGTCAACGATGCGATTCAATGCTGCTGTCATGCCGCTGTTTCAATCCTTGAAAAAATTCACCGGCAGGCCCGGCACGTCAACCCGCATCGACAACACGCAACCCGAAAGCGGCAGCCCGGCCAGCTCATGGGCCGGGCGGCCATGACGGGCGGTGGTTACATACAAAGTCTGCAGATCGTCGCCGCCAAAACAGGGCATGGTCGGGCACATCGCGGGCACGGGGATAGTTGCCAACAACGCGCCCTGAGGCGACAGCTTCTTGATGCAAGCGCCTTCGTACATGGCCACGAAGTAGTTGCCCTGCACGTCCACCGCTGCGCCGTCGGGACGGCCCTGGTAAGGCGGATGGCCACCCTGGCCATTCGTCGCCGCCCTGGCTGCAAACTGGTGGAAGACGCGCTCACCGCTCAAGGTATTGGCAGCGCCATCCCAGTCCCAGGCGCGCACCACATGGGCAGCCGTGTCGGCCCAATACAGCACCCGGCTGTCGGGCGACCAGGCCAGGCCATTGGCGCCTGTGGCGTAACCCGTGGCGGCATCCCCGGCCATGCGGCGCAAACCCGCTGGCGCAGCAGTTGTCGCCCGCGCATCCAG
>JANMMR010000432.1:0-1893 GCA_031373455.1 Rhodoferax sp. | reverse complement strand
TGGTTCTGGAACACCACGGCGCGGTCCGGCCCGGGCCCGGCGATTTCGCGGTTGGCGCAGATCAGGCTGCCCTCGGTGGGGTGGGTGAGGCCCGCGATCAGGTTCAGCAGGGTGGATTTGCCGCAACCCGAGTGGCCGATGAGCGTGACAAACTCGCCCTTGGCTACCGTGAGGTTGATGTTGCGCAGGGCGCAAAACGGGCCGGCTTTGGTTTTGAAGGTCTGCGCGACGTTCTGGATTTCGATGTATTTGTTCATGGTGTTGCTCATGACTTCACCTCTTCATACGTAAAAGCCGTGGCGATCTTGATGAGGGCGAATTCGAGGACCAGGCCGACAAAGCCAATCACAAAAATCGCGATGATGATGTTCTTCACGTTCAGGTTGTTCCACTCGTCCCAGACCCAGAAACCGATGCCCACACCGCCCGTGAGCATCTCGGCGGCCACGATCACCAGCCAGGCGGTGCCCACGGCCAGGCGCACGCCGGTGAGCATGTACGGCAACATGGCGGGAAAGAGGATCTTGGTCATGATCTTCCATTCACTCAAATTGAGCACCCGGGCCACGTTCATGTAGTCCTGCGGCACGCGTTGCACACCTACCGCCGTGTTGATGACCATGGGCCAGATCGAGCAGATGAAAATCGTCCAGATCGCTGCCGGATTCGCGCCTTTGAACACCAGTAGGCCAATCGGCAGCCAGGCCAGCGGCGAGACCGGGCGCAGCAGGCTGATCAGCGGGTTGAACATGCGCGAGAGCACCTTGAAGCGGCCAATCATGAAGCCCGCCGGAATGCCCACCAGGGCGGCCATGCCAAAACCCACCGCCACGCGTTCGAGCGACATCAGGATGTTCCAGCCAATGCCCTGGTCGTTGGGGCCCTTGCGGTAAAACGGGTCGCTGAACACCACAAGTGCCTGTTTGAAAGTTTCAAGCGGCGAGGGGATGCTGCTGCCGGACGTGATCGATACCAGCGACCAGATGCCAACCAACAGAGCCAGCCCGCCGAAAACCGGCAGAACCACTGCGGCGAGGCCTCGCCAATCGATGGGCGTGCGTTTGGCAGCAACGGTTTTCGTGGGCGCGATATCAGGCAGCACTTCCAGCGCGCTGGCAAGCGGCTCACCGGGCTGGACGAGGGCCAGTTTGGCGACGGCGGTGGAAGGCGCCTTGGCGGATGGTGGTGGGCCCCAAGGGCCGTGAAAAACTGCGCTGACCATGGTGGTTTCTCCTTGAAAGCGGGTTGACGGGGCTTGAGGGTCTGAATCAGGCGGGCGAGGAGGCAATCTTGAACGACTCGGCGTATTTCTTCGGGTCTTTGCCGTCCCAGACCACGCCGTCCATCAGTTTGGCGCTGCGCATCGCGTCCTTCGGAATCGGTGCTTTGGCGGCGGTCGCGGCCTGCTTGTAGAGGTCGATCTGGCTGACCTGCCTGGCCACGGCCAGGTAGTCCGGGTGTTCCTTCAAGAGGCCCCAACGCTTGTGCTGCGTCATGAACCACATGCCGTCGGAGAGGTAGGGCATGTTGACGGCACCGTCGTTGTAGAACTTCATGAAGTTCGGGTCGTCCCAGGTCTTGCCCAGGCCGTTCTGGTAGCGGCCCAGGATGCGCTGGTTGATCACGTCCACGCTGGTGTTCACGTAACTCTTGTCGGCCACGGTTTCAGCCATTTTGTTTTTGTTCTGCAAGCCGGCGTCAATCCAGCGGCCGGCTTCGATGATGGCGGCTGTCACCGCGCGGCAGGTGTTGGGGTATTTTTTGGCGAAATCGCCGGTGGTGGCGAGCACCTTTTCGGGGTGGTCTTTCCAGATGTCCTGCGTGGTTTGAGCGGTGATGCCAATGCCGTCGGCAATCGCACGGTGGTTCCAGGGCTCGCCCACGCAATAGCCG
>JANMMR010000418.1:0-2696 GCA_031373455.1 Rhodoferax sp. | reverse complement strand
GTCGAGCAGCTTGCGCAGGCCGTCTGACATGGCCTCAAGTTTCGCCTCGTCCACCGGCTGGCCGCTCTTCTCCAACTTGGCGCGGTTGACGATGTCCATCACCTTGGCGGCTTGGGCGCCGCCCATCACCGCCGTGCGCGCGGTCGGCCAGGCGAAGATGAAACGCGGATCGAACCCGCGCCCGCACATGCCGTAATTGCCGGCACCGAACGAGCCGCCGATGACAAACGTGAACTTGGCCACACGCGCGTTGGCCACCGCCTGCACCATCTTGCTGCCATGTTTCACGGCGCCCTGCTGCTCGGCCGCTGTGCCCACCATGTAGCCGGTCGTGTTCTGCAGAAAAACAAGCGGCGTTTGGCTCTGGTCGCACAGCTGGATGAACTGCGCCGCCTTGATCGAGCCGTTGGGCTGGATCGGGCCGTTGTTGCCCAGAATGCCGACCAGGTGGCCGTGCACACGCGCGTGGCCGCACATCATGTCAGGGGCGTAGCTGGCCTTGAATTCGAGGAAGTCGGAGTCATCGACCAGGCGCGTGATGACCTCGCGCACGTCATACGGCTCGCGGTCGTCGGCGGGCACCACACCCAGCATCTCCTGCTCGTCGTATTGGGGCTCAGCAAATTTGCCTGGCGCGGGGACGGCGTCCCATTTGAGTTTGTCCAGCACCTCGCGCGCCTGCGCGATGGCGTGGGCGTCGTCTTCACACAGGTATTCGCCAAGGCCGGTGACGTTGGCGTGAATCTCCGCGCCGCCCAGGGCTTCTTCGTCCGAATCTTCACCCATCGCCGCTTTCACCAGGGGTGGCCCGGCGAGGAAAATCTTGGAGCGGCCACGCACCAGGATCACGTAGTCCGACAAACCCGCGTGGTACGCGCCGCCTGCGGTGGACGAGCCATGCACCACCGCAACCTGCGGCAGGCCCATGGCCGACATGCGCGACTGGTTGGCAAAGCCGCGCCCGCCGTCCACAAAAATTTCCGCCTGGTACTGCAAATTGGCGCCGCCGCTTTCTATCAAATAGATGAGCGGGAGTTTGTTCTCCATCGCCAGGCGCTGCGCCCGGTGCGATTTTTTCAGGCCCATCGGCGCCACCGTGCCGCCTTTGACGGCGCTATCGTTTGCGGTGACTAGGCAGCGGCGCCCCTGCACCACGCCGATGCCGACGATGGAGCCCGCACCCATCACACTCTTGACGCCGTCGTCGTCGTGCATGCCCAGGCCCGCGAGTCGACTGATTTCCAGAAACGGCGAGCCACGGTCCAGCAGGCGGGCCACGCGTTCACGCGGCAACAGTTGCCCGCGCTCCTCAAACCGCGCGCGTTTGGATTCGGACTCGGAGATGACGATGTTTTCGAGCCGCTGCACTTCATCGAGCAGCCCGAGCATGCGCGCAGCGTTGCGCTTGAAAGGCTCGGATTTGGCGTTCAGGCGGGAGAGGAAGACCGGCATGGGGTTGATTTTCCGGAAAATTTGTCAATCAAACTACTTGGCGCCATAACCCATGGTCTGCGGCAGCCACAACACGATCTGGGGAAACAGCGTCATCGCCAGGAGCAGCGCCAGCAGCATCAGCAGGAAGGGCCAGCCTTCTTTCATCATCTCACCGATGGGAATGCCGGTCAGCGCCTTGGTGACAAACAGCAGCATGCCAAAAGGCGGGTGGATCAGGCCGATCATCATGTTGAGCACCACCAGCACGCCGAAGTGCACAAGATCGACGCCCAGCAGTTTGGCGGCGGGCAGGAGCATCGGCACGAAAACCAGGAGCAGCACCGAGACATCGAGAAAGCAGCCCAGCACCAGAAACATTACGTTGACGAGCAGCAGGAATTTGGTTTGCGAAAGCTGCATGCTGTCCACCCAGGTCGCCATGGCTTGGGGCACGCCCTCTGCGGTGAACGCGTAATTGAGCATGAAGGAGCCAGCCAGAATGATGGTGATGACGGCACTGCCACGGGTGGACTCCAGCACCACGCCCCAGAAACTGCGCCAGGTGAGCGCCCTGAAAACCAGCGCCGCCAGCACCAGCGCGTGCAGTGCCGCCACGGCTGCTGCTTCCGTGGGCGTGAACGCGCCGGAATAGATGCCACCCAGCAGCACGATCGGCATGGAGAGCGGCAAGGCGCCCCTGAAAATGATACCGGGCCACTCGCCGCGCGGCACGGGCGCTTCACGCGGCATGTTGCGTTTGACAGCGATGAAATGCACCACCACCATCATCAAAATCGCCATCAGGAAACCCGGCACCACGCCACCCAGAAACAAGGCGCCCACCGACGCGCCCGAGACCAGCGCGTAGATCACCATCGGGATCGAAGGCGGAATGATCGGCCCCAGCGTGGCGCTGGCCACCACCACGGCGCCCGCGAAGCCGCGTGAATACTCCGGCTTTTTCAGCATATGTTTGATGGTCACCAGGCCCGGCCCGGCGGCGTCGGCGATGGCGCTGCCACTCATGCCGGAAAAGATCACGCTGACAAGAATGTCCACCTGCGCCAGCCCGCCGCGCATGCGCCCCACGAGAATGCGACAAAAATCAAAAATACGCTCGCTCACCGTGCCGGCATTCATGATGTTGGCGGCGAACACGAAAAGCGGCACGGCCAGCAGCACGTAGCTGTTGTACAGGCCGTTGCCGACCTGCTCGGCGACCAGGCCTACGTCTTGCCGCTTGACAACCAGGTAGGCGATGC
>JANMMR010000413.1:0-2528 GCA_031373455.1 Rhodoferax sp. | reverse complement strand
GGCGTGCCGATGCCTGCGGAGCCATACATCAAGGTGCCGGGCTTGCGTCGTACCAACTCCATCAACTGGTCCAGCGACTCCACGCCAAGCGCGGGCGACACCACGAGGATCATGGGCGCTGTAAGGACCAGCGACACCGGATCAAAATCGCGCACCGGGTCGTACGGCAATGCCTTGAACAAGGCCGGGTTGATCGCCACCGCGCCAATGTGGGTGAAGACAAAGCGGTGGCCATCGGGCGGCGCATGGCGCACTTTCTCCATCGCGATAATGCCGCCCCCACCTGAAACGTTTTCGACCAGGATTGGCTGGCCCAGCGTCAAACCGATGCGCTCAACCAGATCGCGGGCAACCGCATCGGGCGCACTGCCTGCCACGCCGGTCTGTGTCAGCACGATGGGCCGTGACGGCCAACGTTCTGCCCCTGTCGAGAAACCTGGCGCCAGACCCGAAAGGCACAGCGTGGCGTTCAGAAACGACCGTCGCGAGGCGCCTGAGCCAGGCGAGCGTTGATGCAATTCTGTAGACATATGGTCCTCCTAACTTCAATGGACAAAGCTTTTGAGCCGACTCAAATCAGGCGCTTTCCTTTTCCTGTGTTCTTGCCGCTGCCCTGACCGGGCGGCGTCTGCCATTGCCAGGACGGGCGTAAGCCTGGTTGGCCTCGACGACACGGGTGAGCATGTCCAGCAGGGATTTTTTTTCGGCTTGATTGAGCGCAGCCAACACCCGGTCTTGGGCTGCGATGAGTGGGCCTCGCAGTTTCTGCCGCATCAACGCACCTGCCGGCGTCAGCTCCAAACACTTGGCTCGCCGATCATCTGGGGACACAAGCCTGCGCACTAGGCCGCGCGCCTCAAGCTCGTCGATCAGCCGGCTCGCCGTATTGGCATCCATGCTCTGCCGCTCTGCCACGCGCCGCTGATCAGTCCCGGGTTCCCTCACGATGGCAACGATGATCCCCCATTGTTGCGGCATCAGTCCATGAGGCTCAACCACTTCGGCCATGACGCCTTGCATGATCTGGCTGAACCTCCTCGCCAGGTAAGCGGGCGCACGGCGCCCCGGAATGGCTGGCCTCTCGACCGCCACGAGCGATTTGCTGCGATTCGGCTTGGCGGGCGGGCCGAAAAGGTACTCCTCAAGGAAAGGATCTGTAGGCATTTTTGAATTTAATACAAATTGTGATTATCACTATAGTTATTAAAATGCGCTTTGTCAAGTGCACAAGCTGGATTGCCGAGATTGGCCTGGCATGCGACCCGAGCCAACAAGGCCGGCGGAAGAAAATTTCAGTGTTGCTCAACGTGCTACCGCATCGCGCAGCGCCCGCGCCAGCTTTTTTCCATCAACCGGCTTGTGCAACACGCTGGCGTTCAAGCCGTCAAACTCTCGCAGGCGCTGGACAGCGGTGTCGCCGGTGACGACGACGGCGGGCAAGGCGGGCCGCCGTGCCCGCAGACGCTCAATCACATCCAGACCGGTTTCGTCACGCAAACGGAAATCGACGACCAAAACGTCGGCCTGAAAACCATCCCAAAGAGCCTCCTCGGCCTCGCTGCCATTGGCTACGCCGCAGGCCGACCAACCGATCTGGCGCAGGTAGGTGCCAAGCGACTTGAGTGACTCGGGCTCATCGTCAACCAGCAAGACTGAAAGCGGTTTTCCACTGGCTATATCTGCCAGCTCGCCAGGATCGCCCAGCGCATCCAGTCCATTCACGGTTGGCGGCTTTGCCAAGGCCGGCGCCACAGCGGGCAGGCTCAGTTCGAAGGTGGTTCCTCGCCCCGGTTCAGAGACGAGCTGTATCGGCATTTCCAGCAAAGCTGCCGTGCGCTTGACGATGGCCAGTCCGAGGCCCAGGCCCTGCGCGCGGTCGCGCGACGGGTTGCCCACCTGGTAGAACTCCTCAAACACCCGCTCCTGCTCGGCCTGTGCAATACCCGGCCCGGTGTCACTCACGCACACCCAAATCCGTTCCATGTTTTCGCGCCCGGCTGAGTCACGCCGCACCGACAGGGTGATGCCGCCTTGCCGCGTGAACTTGATGGCGTTGTCCAACAGGTTGCCCAAAATGCGCGTCAGCTGATCCACATCCGTCATCACCCAGGTCGCGGCAACCCCATTCCCCAACTCTGCTCCCATGTCAACCCGGAGCGCCAACCCGTGTTGCAGAGCCAAAGCGGCATATTCCTCTCGCACACCCTCCAGCACCACGCCAAGTTCGTGCGGCGCCAGGCGCAGCTTGACGGCCTGCGCATCCAGGCGCGAGATGTCGAGCAGGCCATCCAGCAGGCCAGTGCTTTGGCGCAAGGCGCTGCTGATGCCCTGGCTCACTTCTTTGAGCAGCGGATCGCCCCAGCGCCGCGCCACCAGGTCGAGCGTCGTGGCGTTGATCGACAAGGCATGCAAGGGTTGGCGCAGGTCGTGGTGTATGCCATGAAGCCTTCAATTAGTGAATCAGAACCATATACAAGAAATGTAGTGTATCAAACTGAATACCTTATGAAGGATGAAGACAAAAATGA
>JANMMR010000390.1:0-2807 GCA_031373455.1 Rhodoferax sp. | reverse complement strand
AATTGAACGGCCTGCTGATGGGCGCGACATGCTGCATTTTTGATGGCAACCCGGCAGGTGCCACAGTGGACGCCGCTGGCGAAAAACTCGCTCCGGACTGGACTACGCTGTGGCGCTTTGCCGCCGAGGTGGGCGTGACTTATTTTGGCGCGGGGGCGGCTTTTTTTGCCAACTGCATGAAGGCGGGGCTGGACTTGTCGCAGTACCCCGGCCTTCGAAGCGTGCGCGCGCTGGGCACCACCGGCTCGCCCCTGTCAGCCGATGTGCAGAACTGGGGTGGCGAGCAGTTCCGAAAAGTTCAACCTGAACGGCAAGGCGACATCTGGTGGGCGAATATCAGTGGAGGAACCGACTTTGCCGGGGCCTTCATCGGCGGCAACCGGGAGCTGCCGCTTGTGCCGGGCGAGATGCAGTGCCGCATTCTGGGCTGTGCGGTTGAGGCCTGGGACGAACAAGGCGAGCCGGTCATCGGTGAAGTGGGTGAACTGGTTTGCACCCGGCCCATTCCCTCGATGCCGCTTTATTTCTGGAACGATGCGGGAAACCAGCGTTACCTGTCGAGCTATTTCGACATGTATCCCGGCAAAAACGGCCTGAGCGCGCCCTGGCGCCACGGCGACTGGCTCAAGATCAATGCCAACGGCGGCTGCATCATTTACGGACGCAGCGACGCCACCATCAACCGCTACGGACTGCGCATGGGCACCAGCGAGCTCTACAGCGTGGTCGAAGCGCTGCCGGAGGTGCTGGACAGCATGGTGGTGGACCTTGAATACCTGGGCCGCGAAAGCTACATGCCGCTGTTTGTCGTGCTGCGTGAGGGCTTGGCATTGGACGACGCGATGCGCGGCAAGCTCAACAACGCGATCAAGGTCGCCCTTTCACCACGCTTTGTGCCCAACGAGATTTTTCAGGTGCCCGAAATTCCCCGCACCCTGTCCGGAAAAAAGCAGGAGTTGCCCATTAAAAAACTCCTGTTGGGCCAGCCGCTGGAGAAGGTCATCAACAAGGAAGCGATGGCGAACCCCGGCTGTTTGGCCTGGTATGTGGACTTTGCGCAAAACTATGGCCAACGGGCACGCACCAACGCATGAAAATCGAATCTGAACCTTCACCAGCATCCAATCTGGATCTTGACAGCAGACTGCTTTACGCCGCTTATGCGCGCATGCCCCTTAACTTGGGGTTGGCTGTCGCCATGGCCCCGGTGGGTGGTCTGCTGCTGTGGCAATTTTTTCCGGGCAGGGCGATGATCGCCTGGGTGCTGGCGATTTGGGTCATCAACGGCGCGGGGGCCATTGAATACAGGGCCTTCAAGCGTGCGGCGCCACAGGGTGCGGATCTGGCGCTCTGGCGGCGCATCTTCATTGCCCAGGCGGTGGCGGCGGCATTGGGCTGGGCTTTGGGGCCGACACTCCTGTTGTGGCAATCCACCGGCGCCGGCACCGTGCTGCTGGTGAGCGCCTTGTTTGCCGTCTGTGTGATGGCGATGATTTCGGTGGCGCAGGTCAAGCTGGCAATGCAGGCCTTTGTTGTGGCCGCCCTGTTCCCGGCGGCCATCTCGGCTTTCATGGCGCCTGGCGGCGCCGAGCAGGTCACCGGTATCGTGTTGTTGATCGGCATGGCGCTCATTGTGGCGGTGGGGGGTGTTTCAGCTGACAACATCCGGGCTGAAGTGGAGGTCCAGCTGCGGTTGCAGGGCATTCTGGACAATGCGCCAGATGCGGTGGTCGCTCTCGATGGCGAGGGGAAAATCACAAACTGGAATCCGCGTGCCCAATCCCTGTTTGGCTGGAGCCAGCAGGAAGTGCTGGGAAGTACTTTTGACGACGTTGTCGAACTGGTTCAGCCGGGCGATGGTTCGCCGAGCCAACTAACGAAATTGATGGCGGACCGCGGGCCGGGTTCCGCCGGTCGAATGGAATTGCTGGCGCACCATCGCAGCGGAATGACGATCCCGGTGGAAATTGCCGTCACGCGTTCATCGGCTGGCAAGAGCCAGTCGTTTACCGCCTTTGTTGTCGACATCACCCAGCGAAAGGACGCTCAGGAAAAACTGGCCGTGTTCCGCAAGGTTTTCGAAGCCAGCAGCCAATGCGTTGTCATAGCCGATGCAACCGGGCGTGGGCTTTACCAGAATCCGGCTCACATGAAGGCGATGGGTTACAGCGATGAGGAAATCGCCGGTGAGCAATTCATGCGGGCATTGCCCAGGGAATCCGCCGAAGGGCTCGAGCGCGACATCAGGAAGTCGCTGATTGAAACGGGTATGTGGGGCGGGCTGCTGCCGTTTCAGCGCAAGGATGGCAGCCAGTTCATGTCGCGCAGCGGTATTGGCTCCATTGCAGGCGCGGATGGAAAAATTCAGTACCTTTTCAATATCTTCACCGATATCACGGAGGTTCTGGTGCAGCGCGAAGAGCTTCGGGCGGCCAAGGAAGAGGCCGAGCGCGCCAACCGGGCCAAGTCTGAGTTTCTCTCCAGCATGAGCCACGAGTTGCGCACGCCGCTGAACGCCATTCTTGGCTTCGCGCAAATCATGGATTTCGACGACACCCTTGGCGCCGAGCAGAAAGGCAGACTCGCGGAAATATCGCGGGGTGGCCATCACCTGCTCAAACTCATCAACGAAGTGCTGGATCTGGCCAAGATTGAATCGGGCACGGTTACCCTGGCGCCCGAGCCGGTGCCGGTCGGCGACGTGATTGACGAGTGTTGGCGCCTGCTGAATCCGCTGGCCGTGGCGCGGGAGTTGGTGGTGCACAAGAAGGTGCCAGCAGGCGTATTGGTCTTGGCTGATCGCATCC
>JANMMR010000349.1:0-2471 GCA_031373455.1 Rhodoferax sp. | reverse complement strand
CACCATCGCGCCTTGCACCACAAAAATGCGCATGATGCTGCCAGGGCTCGCCCCGAGTGTGCGCAGGATGGCGATGTCGGCGCGTTTGTCGGTCACCGTCATCACCAGCGTGCTCACCAAGTTGAACGCCGCCACCGCGACGATCAAGGTGAGGATGATGAACATCATGCGTTTCTCCAGTTGCACAGCGGCAAACCAGGTGCGGTTTTGCCGCGTCCAGTCGCGGATCAAAAAATTGCCGGTGAGCGTGCGGCCCAGCTCGGCGGCCACTTCGCGCGCTTTTTGCAGGTCGCGCAATTTCAGGCGCACCCCCGTGGGCCCTTCCAGGCGGAAGATGCGCGCCGCGTCGTCCACGTGCATCATCGCCAGGCCCGAGTCGTATTCGTAATGGCCCGAATCAAACACGCCCACCACCGTCATCTGCTTCAAGCGCGGCACCACACCGGCCGGCGTGACCTGCGCGCTGGGGGCGATCAGCGTGACCGCATCGCCCTCGCGCACACCCATCTGGCGCGCGAGTTCACCACCGAGCACGATGCCAAACTGGCCGGGCACAAGCTGCGCCAGCGTCGTCTTTTTCAACGCATTGGCCAGGTCGGTCACCTCGGGTTCGAGCGCCGGGTCAATGCCGCGGATGATCGCGCCTTTCAAGTCTTCGCCGCGCCCGAGCAAGCCCTGCGCGCCGATAAAAGGCGCAGCGCCCACCACCTGCGGGTTGGCGCGCGCCTGTTGGAGCGTGAGCGCCACATCCGGCAGCGCTTCCCCATTGGGCGCAAACACTTCGATGTGTGAAATCACGCTGAGCATGCGCGCCGTGACTTCCTTTTGAAAGCCGTTCATCACGCTGAGCACAATGATCAGCGCCGCCACGCCCAGCGCAATGCCCAGCATCGAGACGCCCGAGATGAACGAAATGAAACCATTGCGGCGTGTTCCCCGGCTGGCGCGGGTGTAGCGCCAGCCGAGCAGCAGCTCATAGGGGACTTCGGTGGGCAATGGCATGGGAAATTGGGAGAGTCAAGCAATGCCGATTGTCCACCAGCGGGCTGAAACAGCCGCACACCCGGCCAGCCGCATGGGCTGGCGGCGCTGGCGGACAATCCGCCCATGCATTTGCTGATTCCCTTTGCGCATGGCCAATCGCCACAGTGTCTGGCCGCGCTGCAACCCTTGGCGTTACCCAATCTCGTGCAACTGCTGCAACGCCTGACGTTGACGGCCACCGATGTAGGCGACGAAAACACGCTCTCACCCCCGCACGAGCGCGCGCTGGCCGCAGCGCATGGGCTGGCCGCGCCCGGACAAACGCTGGCCGATGGTCAAATTCCCTGGGGCGCCTGGCACGCGGCGCAGGCCGGGCTGCAAACCACTGCCGCGCCACAGGAATCTCAAACCGGCTGGGCCGTGATTACACCCGCGCAGTGGGCGGTTCAGACGAACCACATCACCATGTCGGACCCGCAGGCGCTGCTGTTGACCGAGGCCGACTCCCGCGCCCTCCTGGCGGCCATGGAACCCTACTTTTCCGGCGACGGCATTCGCCTGTATTACCTCGCGCCGACGCTCTGGCTGGCCTGTGGGGCGGTGTTTCAGGGGCTTGCCACGGCTTCGGTGGACCGCGTCGTCGGTCGCCATGTGGACGACTGGTTGCCCAAGAGCGACGCGGCCAAACCACTGCGCCGCCTGCAGCAGGAAATGCAGATGTTGCTCTACACCCACCCGCTCACCGACGCGCGGGCGGCGCAAGGTTTGCCAGCGGTGAATTCCTTCTGGGTCAGTGGCACCGGGCCGACCCTGGCGAGCCTGGCCCAAAGCCCGCAGCCTGCGCCGATTTGCCCGAACACCTTGCGCGATGCCGCTGTTCAAGAAGACTGGAATGCATGGAGTGCCGCGTGGGGGGAGATCGACGAAGTGCATTGCGCCCAGGCCTTGCGCGCCTTGGCGCGGGCAGAGCCGGTCACGCTGACTTTGTGCGGCGAAAAGAATTCGCAGCGTTTTGAATCCAGGCCCGTGGGCCCGCTGGATTGGCTGATTCGCGCCGTTAAAGGGCTTTCAGGCCAACCAGGCCCACAAACCGTGCTGAGCCAACTGTGAAAATCGTTCCAAGAGACGTTCCGCCACGCGCCGTCTGGGCGCTCGAACAGGCCGGCGTGCACCCGCTGTTGGCACGGCTGTTTGCGGCACGAGGCGTTCAAAACAAGGCCGAGCTGGAAGACGGCCTTGCGCTGTTGCTGCCGCCCGCCACGATGAAGGGTGCCCAAGAGGCCGCCGTGTTGCTGGCCGATGCCATTGCTGCGCAAAAGAAGTTGTGCATCGTGGCCGACTACGACTGCGACGGCGCCACCGCCTGTGCCGTCGGCGTGCGCGGCTTGAAACTGCTGGGCGCGAAAAACGTGGGCTACACCGTGCCGGACCGCGTGGTGGACGGTTATGGCCTCACGGCGCCTATTGCCGAACGCGTGAAAGCCAGC
>JANMMR010000373.1:0-6267 GCA_031373455.1 Rhodoferax sp. | reverse complement strand
GCTTCGAGTTTCTCGACGATGGGCTGCGGCGTGCCTTTGGGTGCCGACAGGCCGGACCACGAGAGCGCCTGGAAGCCGGGAAAGCCGGACTCCGCCACCGTGGGTACATCGGGGTAGAGCGGGTTGCGCTGCAGGCTCGAGACCGCCAGCGCGCGCAGTTTGCCGGCCTTGACGTGTTGCAGCGCGACGTCCTGGTTGATGAACATCATTGGGATTTCATTGGCCAAAATCGCGTTCATCAACGGGCCGCCGCCCCGGTAGGGAATGCCGGTCAGGTAGATGTTGGCGCTTTGTTTGAACAGCTCCATCGCCATATGGCCGCTGGCGGCGTAGGTGTAGCCGTAGTCGAGTTTGCCGGGGTTGGACTTGGCGTAACTGACGAGGTCTTTGAGGGTTTTGAAGGGCCGCTCGCTGTTGACCACCAGCACGTTGGGGCCGTGGTGGATCTGGCTCACGTGGCTGTAGTCGGCATTCGAGTTGTATTTGAGGTTCGGGTCCAGGCCGTGCGCCACCGCGTTGGAACCCACGCCGGTGAGGGTGAGGGTATAGCCGTCTGCAGGCGCCTTGGCACCGCGCTCGGCGCCAATCACGCCGCCGCCGCCGCCGATGTTTTCCACCACGAAAGGCTGCTTGAGAATTTTGCCCAGTTCATCGGCAGCCATGCGGCCCATGACGTCGCTGGTGCCGCCCGGCGGGAAGGGCACGATCACTTTGACCGGTTTGTTGGGGTAGTCATTTTGGGCCTGCGCCAGCCCGGCGCTGGCGACAAAAACCAGCGCCACCTGCGACAGCGCCAAGATGGTCGCACGGGCCGCAAAGGCTGCACCGGCAATAGGGATGGGTTTCATGGGGTCAATCCTTCAACAATGGGGAAGCCAGTATGGCAATGCGGCATTGTCGCGCGGCGTATGGCCTCACCTTGTCATGGATATCACCAATGGGTGTCTCAGCAAAAGGTATCACCAAAGGCATGGCAGCCACAGGGCCAGGCATCAGCGCAGAGTGTGGAAAAACGTACGCACTTCGTCTACGAACAAACCAGGCTGCTCAAACGCCGCAAAGTGGCCCCCCCGGGGCATCTCGTTCCAGTGCGTGATGTTTGTGAAACGTGGCGCCATCCAGTGGCGCACCGGTGTGACGATCTCTTTGGGGAACACAGCCACGCCGGTAGGAACACTGACCAGCGCCTTTGAACGTTTGCCGAAACTCTCCCAATACAACCGCGCGGACGAGGCTGCCGAGTTGGTGGCCCAGTACAGCATCACGTTGTCCAGCAGCTCGTCGCGCGTGAAGAGGTTTTCGGGGTGGCCATTGCAGTCGGTCCAGGCCCAGAATTTCTCCAGAATCCAGGCCGCCTGGCCGGCCGGCGAATCGGCCAGGCCATAGGCCAGGGTCTGCGGCCGCGTGGCCTGCTGGATGGAATAGCCGGAGTCCCACTGCTTGTAGTGCGCCATGCCGGCCAGGGCGCGCTGCTCTTCGGGCGTTGGCTCGCCGTCCGTCTGGGGCGCGGTGCCCATGGCCAGCGTGATGTGAATGCCCGCGCAATGCACCGCGTCAAGGTGGCCCAAATCGGCCGTGACGCCCGAACCCCAATCGCCGCCTTGTGCGCCATAACGCGCGTAGCCCAGCCGCGCCATCAACACGGCCCAAGCCTTGGCGATGCGCTCGCGGTTCCAGCCGGTGGATGTCGGTTTGCCAGAAAAACCAAAACCCGGCAGCGAGGGGCAGACAACGTGAAACGCATCTTCTGCCCGCCCGCCAAAAGCCGTCGGGTTGGTCAGCGGTTCGATGACCTTGTGGAATTCGACGATGGAGCCGGGCCAACCGTGCGTGATCAAGAGCGGCATCGCGCTTGCATGCGGTGAACGCGCGTGAATGAAGTGGATGTCCAGGCCATCAATTTCTGTTTTGAACTGGGCAAAACGGTTCAGCGCCGCTTCCTGTTTGCGCCAGTCGTAAGCCTCGGCCCAATAACGGCAGATGTCCTGAATCCACACCAGCGGTGCGCCCTGGCTCCAGTCGCCCACCAGCTCCGCTTCGGGCCAGCGCGTGTTGCGCAGGCGGGCGCGCAGGTCGTGCAACACGGCTTCTGCAATGGCGATGCGAAAGGGGGTGATGGCGGTCAAAGGGTGTGCCCCGCCGTCCCCGGTTTCTTCGCGTTGCCCACTGCCATTCGGTGTTATCCGCGCTGAAGCAGCTGGCCCAGCGCCAACAGCGCGGGAATCGTGATCGGGTCGTTCGCTGCGCTGGCGGCCACAGGGTGCGAGGCAAAACGCGCCACCACCAGATCCGCCTTGGGCGCGATGTAGATGCGCTGGCCGTGAATGCCGCGCGCCTCGTACGCGTTGTGTTCGTTGTGCGTCACCCACCACATGTTGCGGTAGCTGTAGCCAGGCAGCAGGGTATAACCGGCCTTGGCGAATTTGGCCGGGTCTTCGCCGCGGTTGCAGTCGGCCACCACCGCTTCCGGAATGACCTGCTGGCCCGCGTAGGTGCCGCCGCAGCGCATCATTTCGCCAAACCGCGCCATGTCCCGCAGGGATGCGCACAGGCCGCCGCCGCCAAACGGAACACCAATCGAATCGACACTGATGAACGCGTCTTCCTCGCAGCCGATTTTCTGCCAGACGCGTTCACTTAAGCATTCGGCCAGTCCCTGGCCGGTGACGCGTTTCATGATCCAGCACATCAGCTCGGTGTTGACGGTTTTGTAGGCGAAGGCCTGGCCGTGTTCACCTTCCTTTTTGAGGGTGAGTAGGAAGTCATACAAAGTCTCGGGGCCGGTGTAGTCTTTGCCCCGCGCGCGAAAACCGCCAGCGCGCGCGTAGTCCCAAATGTGCGCTTTCGGGTCTGAATACAGCTCCGAATAAAACACGCCGATCTGCATGTCCATCACCTGGCGCAAGGTGGCGTCGGCATAGGCGGTGTGCGCCATTTCCGGCAGGTAATGCGGGATGAGTTTTTTGTCGTCGAGCACACCCTCGTGCACGAGGGTGGCGCACAGGGTGGCGGCGTAGGATTTGGTGATCGAAAAGCAGGAATGCGCGGTGTGGGCCTGCAAGGCGCCCAGGTATTTTTCATAGACGCGCCGGCCTTTGTGCAGCACCATGATGCCGTCGGTGTAGGTGTCGGCCAGGCTGTCGGCCCAGACGCGCGTGGCGCCCTGCATGTCGGTGAATGTCAGCGCGTCGATGGCGGTTTGGGTTGCGGTGCTGACCGTGCCCAGATCGCTGGCCACGCGGCTGCCGCGGCGCACGTTGACCGTGGGCACCATCTCGCGCATGTGGGAGAGCGTCCAGCGGTTTTGCGGGAAATTCAGAAAACGGTCATCGGCGAAGCGGATCTGTTTCTCGGCGGGAGGCGGTGAGCCCTGCATCCAGCCCATCAAGCCGGGCTCGGAGGTGTGGCCGTCCAAGTAGGTTTTGCCGTCAAACGACTGTTGGCCAGCGGGCATGGGGTGTCCTTCTTGAATGGGTGTGAACCAGTGTACGGGGCAGTTTGGATTATAATCCGTTAAATATAAATTTATATTTTATTTATGTATGTATTTAATGCAAATTTAATATAATATACATAGCATAAAACATATATTTTACGTGACTTGATCGGATATTAATATCGGTAAAAATTTCACAAAATACATAAATTCCAATCTCAAACGCCAAAGCGCCAATTCGTCAAACCGCTGGCAGTTGAGGAGCGCGCTGCGCCGGGTCATAAAAGAAGGTCTCTTCCGCGATGCGCTCACCCTCCCAGCGCTGCCAGGCGATTTCTTCCATGCGCATGCTGCTGCCATCGTGCCACTCAAATTCAAAAACCCAACGGATCGCCACCTGGTCGCCGTTAACCAGCGCAGGCCGCACGCAGCGCGACGTCACCTTCTTTACCCGCGCCAGCACGCGCGCTTCGCCAGCCATGAGTGTGCCGCGCCCTACCCGTGGCGCAGCCTGGTTTTCCTGCATCGAGGCGTGTTCGGTATAAAACGCTTCAATCGCCCCGACGTGCTGGTTTTGCTCGACCAGGGCGATGAAGCGCTCCAGCGTTTGAAGCGTCGGCATGGCTAGCCCCGCATCAGCGCTTCAATCTCGTCGCCATCGACCGGCACGCCGCGTGAAATCAGCTCGCAGCCGGTTGGCGTGACGATGGCGTCGTCTTCAATGCGGATGCCGATGTTGTGGAACTGCTCGGGCACGCCGGGCGCCGGGCGCACGTAGATGCCGGGTTCGATCGTCAACACCATGCCGGTGTGCAACACGCGTGCCGGGCGGTTCACGATGGTCTCGCCGGTGAGGGCGTCTTTGCGCACGCTGGTCTGGCCGAGCTGTGAGGGTTCGAGGTAAGCGCCCGGGTCGTGCACGTCCAAGCCGAGCCAGTGGCCGGTGCGGTGCATGTAAAACTGGAAGTAGCTGCGTTTTTCGATCACGTCTTCGAGTGAGCCGACCTTGTTTTTGTCGAGCAGGCCCACGTCCAGCATGCCCTGGGCCAGCACTTTCACGCTGGCTTCGTGCGGGTCGGTGAATCGCGCGCCGGCTTTGGTTGCGTCGACGGCGGCCTGTTGCGAAGCCAGCACAAGGTCGTACAGCTGGCGCTGCGGCGCTGTGAAGGTGCCATTGGCCGGGAAGGTGCGGGTGATGTCACTGGCGTAGCTGTCGAGCTCGCAGCCGGCGTCGATCAGCACCAGCTCACCGGCGCGCACTGGCGCGGCGTCGGCGCGGTAGTGCAACACACAGGCATTGGCGCCCGCCGCAACGATGGAGCCGTAAGCCGGGTATTGCGAGCCATGCAGGCGGAACTCGTGCAGCAGCTCGGCGTCCAGGTGGTACTCGCGCACCTCCTTGCCTTCCCGCAACATGCGGGCTGACAGCTTCATCGCACGGATGTGCGCACCCGCGCTGATGCGACCGGCGCGGCGCATGATGTCCTGCTCGTGCGCGTCTTTGACCAGGCGCATCTCATCGAGCAGCGTGCACAGGTCACGTTGCTGGTCGGGGCAAACGGCGCCAAAACGGATGCGCGCGCGCAATCCCTGCAGCCAGCCGTCGAGCCGGGTTTCGAGCCCCTTGTGGGTGGCGAACGGGTACCAGACGACGTCGCGGTTGTCGAGCAGGCGGGGCATTTCGGCGTCCAGTACAGCCACGGGAAAAGCCGCGTCCAGGCCGAGTGCGGCGGGCGCTGCGTCGGGGCCGAGGCGGATGCCGTCCCAGATTTCGCGCTCCAGGTCTTTCGGGTTGCAAAACAGGGTGCTGCTGCCGTCGCCTTTGAGCACCAGCCAGGCATTGGGCTCGGTGAAGCCGGTCAGGTAATAAAAATAACTGTCATGCCGGTACAGAAAATCGCTGTCGCGGTTGCGCGGGCGTTCCGGCGCGGTCGGCACGATGGCCAGGCCGCCGGGGCCGAGCTGTTTGGCCAGCGCGGCGCGGCGCTGGGCGTACATCGAAGTGGAGGGGGTGAGGGCCATGTCGTTCTTTCAACCGGTTGTCAGTGTCCGTGAAGGTGCATTTTCGCTCTGATTCTGGCTTTGATTCAGAGCCAGCAGGCGCTGTGGGGTGCCAACGTCTGTCCACAGGCCGTGGTACATCTCGGCGCTGACCCGCCCGGCGTCCATCGCGGCACGCAGGATCGGGGCCAAGGCTGCCTTGATGCCCCCGGCGTTGCCCGGTGGGACGGCGCAAAAGGGCGGGGCAAACAAGGCGCTGCGGTACAGACCAATGGTGCTGTATGTGAACTTGGGCGTTGCCGAGTCTTTGGGCAAATTCAACGCCAGACCCTCCGCGCCCAGGCCGAAATCCCCCAGCGGGTTGTGGGGCGGGTTGGGCACCAGCCAGATGTGGGCCAGTTTGCCGCTGGATTTGAACGCGTCGACCGCCGATGGGTGAAACGAAAAATCGGGGGCAAAAACATCACCTGCCAGCACCCAGAACACCTCGTCCAGCAAGGGCAGCGCCCGCACGATGCCGCCGGCCGTTTCCAGCGCGCCGCCAAAATCGCTCCCTTCGTGGGAGTAGGCCAGCGACAGCGCCGGTGACAGGGCAGCGCCATTGCCAAAAGTTTGTTCAATCTGCTCGCCAAGCCAGGCGGTGTTGATAACCAGCTGCTGGAAGCCGCCGCGTGCCAGGGCTTCCATCGGCCACTGCATCAGGGGTTTGCCACGCACCGTGAGCAGCGGTTTGGGGCAGGTGTCGGTGAGGGGCCGCATGCGTTCGCCACGCCCGGCGGCAAGGAGCATGGCTTGGGCTTTGACGGGCATGGGCGGCATTATCAGCGGGC
>JANMMR010000354.1:0-1773 GCA_031373455.1 Rhodoferax sp. | reverse complement strand
AGCGTCTGCGATTTTTTGTCGGCGTATTCGATCTCGAACTCGGCCAGCGAGGAGCCGCAGTCAAAACACCAGTACACCGGCTTGAGGCCCCGGTAGACAAACCCGCGCTCCATCACGCGTTTGAAAGCGCGGATTTCGTTGGCTTCGACTTCCGGGTCCATGGTTTTGTAGGGGTGATCCCAATCGCCCAGCACGCCCAGGCGTTTGAAATCGGCCATCTGGATGCCGATTTGCTCAGTGGCGAAGGCGCGGCTTTTTGCCTGCATTTCGTCGCGCGGCAAGTTGCGGCCGTGTTTTTTCTCGATGGCGTTTTCAATCGGCAGGCCGTGGCAGTCCCACCCCGGGATGTATTGCGCATCCAGCCCCTTGAGCTGGCGCGCCTTGGTGATCATGTCCTTCAGAATCTTGTTGACGGCGTGGCCCATGTGGATCTGGCCGTTGGCGTAGGGCGGGCCGTCGTGCAGGATGAACTTCGGCTTGCCCAGGCGCGCGTCACGCAGCTTTTTGTAGATGCCTTTGTCGTCCCATTCCTTCACCCAGGCCGGTTCGCGTTTTGGCAGGTCGCCGCGCATGGGGAAGGGTGTGTCGGGCAGGTTCAAGGTGCTGCGGTAGTCCACCTTGGGGGTTGCGGTTGGTTCGGTCATGGGAGCGCTCATAGCTTCAAAATCGGGGGCTGAACAGGGAAGGGGGCAAGACTGGGGGCTGGGTGGCCACGCCCTGCCGGGGCAAGGTGCGGCGCGGGGCAAAGTGCGCCGGAATGCCCTGTCAAATTCGTGCGGGGGAACTTCTGGAGGCGAACGAGGCGCCTGCGAACCACGCCCGTGCATCGTCGCAGTCTTTGGCAATGCCTTTTGTCAAGGCCTCCAGACTGTCGTATTTCAATTCGCCATGCAGTTTGTGCAGCAGTTCCACGCGAATGATTTTACCGTAGGCCCCTTCGCCATTTTCACCCTTTTGGCCGTCCAGGCCCACGGGCCAGTCAAGGCAATGGGTTTCGAGCAACACGCGCCCGCCGTTGACATCGCGCGGGTCCAGAGAGGGGCGAATGCCCAGGTTGGCAACGCCATGCAGGGCCTTGTCGCCCAAACCATGCACCAGCACCGCAAAAATACCGCTGGCAGCCGGTTTCCAGTGTTTGAAGCGCAAATTCAGGGTGCGAAACCCCAGCGGGCGCGCGGTGGTTTGCCCCAATGTGCGCCCGAGTTTGCGGCCATGCACCACATGGCCCGAGATGCAGTAGGGCCGCCCGAGCAGGCGCGCGGCGTCTTCCATGCGGCCGTCAAACAACGCGGCGCGCACCGCCGAGCTGGACACGCGCAGCCCGTGCACCTCGTAGCTGTTCATGCGCGCCACGTCAAAACCGGCGGCATCGCCTGCGGCATCCAGCGCCGCATAGTCGCCCGCGCGTTTGGCCCCGTAGCGGAAATCGTCGCCCACCAGCACGTATTTCGAGCCCAGGCCCTGCCGCAAAACCTGGTCCACAAAGTCTTGCGGCGCCAGTGATGCCAAAGCCGCATTGAATGGCAAGACGACGGCTTGATCGACTCCGCTTTGGGCAAGATCCAGCAGCTTGTCGCGCAAGGTGCCAATGCGCGCCGGCGCCAGCTCGGGCTTGCCGGTGAGTTTGGCGAAGTAGTCGCGCGGGTGCGGCTCGAACGTCAACACGCAGCTGGGCACGCCGCGCTGCTGCGCTTCGCCCTTGAGCAGTGCCAGCATGGCCTGGTGGCCGCGGTGCACGCCGTCAAAATTGCCAATCGTCACGGCGCAGTTGTC
>JANMMR010000333.1:0-5248 GCA_031373455.1 Rhodoferax sp. | reverse complement strand
CGCGCGGCAATGCAATCGTTGGTCAATTTGACGTACCGCTTGAGCCGAACCTCGGGGTCGTCGCCCGCCGCCACCACTTCGGCGCGCATGCGGTCGCTGATGAAGTAAGTCATCAGCGGGTCGTCAATCTGGATATAGCGGCAACCTGCGGCTTCGAGTGCGGCGATTTCCGCACGGTAAACCTTCACGACATCGGCAAAAAATGCTTCAATGTCAGGGTAAACCGCTGCGGAGACGGCTGCCCGGCCGCCGTGGAAGTGCAAGCGCGTGGGTGACGGCAGCGTCACCTTGGCAGCGCGTTGTGTGGTGCCTTGCAGGAACGTGAAATCCGGCGCGGTGATGGGCGCCGCCGCTGAAACGGGTCCCGTGGTGACGACGTTTTTGGGCACGTACTTCCAGCCTTGGTCTTGGCCGTGGTCATGGTCGTGTCCATGATCGTGCGCATTGTCGTGTTCATCGCCAGGGCCATGCGCGGCGGTCGACGGCGCCACAAACGCCTGCGCGGCACTGCCCTCCTGGATTTCAACGCCCGAGAGGCCCTGCACAAAATCGATCCACCAGTTCTCGCGGCGGAATTCACCGTCCACCACCACCTCGAAACCGCACTGCTCCTGGCGGCGCACGACGCTGGTGATGGCGGCATCTTCGATCTGCCGCAGCGCCGCCTTGCCGATCGTGCCCGCCTGGTACTGGCTGCGCGCGGCGACCAGTGAAGCCGGCCGCAGCAGGCTGCCGACCTGGTCGGCCCGGTAAAACGGCTTGGCCACAGAATCGCCCGGGTTTACTTGCTGCGCGGTGGGTCTCTCACATCCTTGTGTTCTTCAAACTCCGTGTTGTAGAGCTCGCCGTTGACCTTCTCCACCCTGCGGATGTAGACGCTCTGCACGATGTCGCGGGTGTTGGCATCAATGTATATTTGGCCGCGCGGGCTCTCGAAAATCTGCCCTTTCATCCCTGCCAGGAGTGCGTCGCCGCCGCCTTTGCCGCCGGTTTTCTTGAGCGCTTCGTAGATCACGCGGGCACCGTCGTAACCGAGCACCGCCACGATGTTGGGGCGTCGGCCCTTGTTGGCCTTTTTGAACTCCTCAACGAATTTCTTGTTCATCGCCGAGGGATGGCTGGCCGAATACGGGTACGAGGTAACGATGCCCAGCGCCGAGTCGCCCATGTTGTTCAGGATGTCGTCATCGACCACGTCGCCGGTGCCAATGAGTTTGATGCCTGCTTTGGCCAGGCCGCGCTCGTTGAACTGGTTCATCACCTGCGTGCCCACGCCCGAGGGCACGAAGACAAACAGGGCATCGGGCGCGAGATCGCGCACTTTCTGCAAAAACGGCGCGAAGTCAGGGCTGCGCAGCGGTACACGCAGGGACTCCAGCGTATTGCCGCCGTTGAAGGCAAAGCGGTTTACGAACGTGCGCTCGGCGTCCAGGCCAGGGCCGTAGTCGCTCACCAAAGTCACGGCTTTCTTGATGCCATTCTTTGCAGCCCAGTCAGCAATACCCAAGGTGATCTGCGGCAGCGTCATCGAGACACGCACCATATAAGGCGAAGAATCGATCACCGCTGATGTGGCCGCCAGCATGTTGACCATCGGCGTTTTGGATTGCGTGGCAATCGGTGCCGTGGCCAGCGCCAACGGCGTGAGGCCAAAACCAGCCAGCACGTCCACCTTGTCATTGACCACCATCTCCTGCGCCAGGCGTTTGGTCACGTCTGGCGTGCCGGTGTCGTCCTTGACGATCAGCTCGATTTTTCGGCCGGCAACGGTGGTGCCGTGTTGCGCCATGTACAGGCGCAGGCCCTGCTCCATCTGCCAGCCGGTCGAGGCGAAGGGCCCCGTCATGGGTGCCAAAAAGCCGATCTTGAAGGGGGCTTGCTGGGCGCTGGCCAAAAGTGGCTGCGCGGCCAGTGGCATGGCAGCCAGTGCCTTGATGAGGGTGCGTTTATCCATGGTGTGCTTCCTTGTGATGCGTCAATGGTGATGCGTGGAGGGTGATGCCTAAAACGGTTTGCGACCGGGCGATTATGAAGCAGGCCCCACCCGGCGGGAATCATGCGAAACCCTCAGGTGTACGCCGCGGGCAGCCTCAGTCAAAAGTGCCGGCCACCACTTCCCTGAGTGCGGCGACGTCCAGGTATTTCTTCAAGGCGGCGTTGACTGCGGCGGCGTCCAGCGCCTGAAATTGGTTGGTGAAGCTGGCATAAAAATCCAGCGGGCGGTTCAGCCGCATCTGGATCGCCATGTTGCCGGCGGCGTTGGCCGGCTGCGCGATGAACTCCGCGCGCCGGCTGACGATGGCCGATTTGGCCATGCCCACCTCGAAGAAGCCAAAACCCTTCTCGCGCGCGTCGGTCAATGCGCCCTTGATGCTGGCCAGCAGCTTTTCGCGGTTGGCCGGGGCGAAACTCGCCGCCACCGCGACGGACGCCTCGGAGCCATTCCAAGGCACGTTCAGGGCGGCTGACACGCCATAACTCAGGCCCTCCTTCTCGCGCACGCGCTCCCAAAGGCTGACGCGCGACATGATTTGCGTGGCGGTGAAAAGCGCGGCAAAGTCGGGGCTGGACTCGTTCATGGCAAAACCGATGCGCCCGCTGTAGCTGGCATTGGCCTTGTCGGGCACCTGCACCACCTGGGTGCCCAAGGGCGCCGGCGCCACGTATTCATTGACCCACGGGGCATACGGCTCGCGCGCGCCCCAGTCGCCCCACAGCCGCTGCAAAGGCGCCTGCACCGCCTCCAGCGTGATCGGGCCGACGAGTGCCAACTCGCCCACACTTGCCGATGAAAACCGCTGCCAATGCTCGCGCAGTTGCGCCAATGTGGCCTGCCGCATCAAAGTCTCGGTTTCGTCGAAACTGCGCACCTCGCGCACATCGCCTTGCGGAAACAGCTCGCGCGGGCGGTACATCTGCCCCAGCGCGATGCCGGCGATGTTGACCGGGTTGGCCCGCAGGGTCTGCAGGCTGGCCACCATGGCGCGCTGGTTGCGCTCGAAGGCGGCGTCGGCAAAACGCGGCGAGCGCAACAACTGGTTGACGAGCTCCAGCACCGGCGCCGCATTGCCCGCCGGGAAATCCAGGCCCACCGTGGTGAAGCCGGCACCCGTGGTGAACGAGACCCGCGCGTCCAGCGCCTGCATGCGGTCTTTGATCTGCACCGCGCTCAGGGCAACAAGGCCCAGCGCGGGCTGATCGGCGGTGCCCTCGGCGAGGATCGGGCCGACCATCGTGGCCAGCACGTTGCTGCCCCTGAGCGACTGCTCGGTGCCCCAGCGCAGGCGCAGCGTGCCAACCACGCGCTCGTCTTTCGCCGCACGCGGCAAGACGGCGATTTGCAGGCCGGGTTTGGCGGCCACCGTGAGCTGCCCGCGCTGGGCGCGTTGCGCCATCAGGGCCGGGGTGATCTCGAAATTCTCGAACGACTGCCCCGTGGCTGCGGCCGCGGACACCTGGGCGCGGATCGGCGCGGAGTCAGCCCGGAAGGCGACAAAATCCGCGGCGCCCGGAATCTTGAGCGGTGGGGCACGGGTTGCCAATGCCGAGGCCGTTGCCGGCAGCGGCAGGTAACTGCCCGAAGTGCGGTTGGACGCCACCAGGTATTGGCGCGCCACACCGCGCACCTCGTCGGGCTTGATGTCCTGCAAGGCGTCGCGGGTGCCGAAAATCAGGCGCCAGTCGCCCATGGCAACCATTTCACTGAGCGCCTGGGCGGCGGATTCGGCGTCGCGCAGGGTGCTGCGCCAGTTTTGCAGCAACGTGGTGCGTGCGGTTTCAATTTCGGCATCGGTGACCTGGGCGCTCTCGACCACACGCGCCAGCGCTGCGGCACTGCTTTGCACCTTGACTTCATACTGCGCGTCGCTCATGTCGCCTGGTTTCTCCACCAGCCCGGCGTTGACCACCAGGTACCCCGGCTCACGCGTGGCGCGGTAAAACCCGTTGGCGTTGACGGCCAGGCCGTTCATCACCAGGCCGCGCATCACCGGCCCGCGCCCCTGGCTCAGTGCTTCCGCGAGGATGCGCGCGGCCACGCCTTCGCGGGTGCCCGCAGCCGGCATGTGGTACATCACCGCCGTGGCGGATTGACCGCCGCTTCGGCGCAGCATCACGTGGCGCTCGCCATCTTGCGGCAACTCCACGCTGTAAGTGGCAGGCAGTGCCTCGGCCGGCTTTTGAATCGCACCAAAAGCGGCTTCAATGCGCGCCTTGACCACGGCTTCGTCAAACCGCCCGGCGACGATCAGGGTGGCGTTGTCGGGCCGGTAATGGCGCCGGTAAAAGGCGTAGAGGCGCTCCAGCGGCATGTTTTCGATGTCGCTTTTCGCGCCCAGCACGCTGTGCCGGTAGCCGTGCGCGGTGTAGGCCGCCGCGCGCATGCGCTCGCCCAGAATGCGGCCGGGCTCGTTTTCGGCGCGTTCCCATTCGTTGCGCACGACCGTCATCTCGGTGGCCAGGTCTTCGCGGGTGAATTTGGCGTTTGTCATCATGCCGGCAAGCCACTTGAACATGTAGTCAAACCGCTCGGACGTCTGCGCGTCGCTGGTGAGAAAGTGGGCGAAATAATTGGTGCGGTCAAACGCCGTGGTGCCGTTCCAGCGCATGCCCAGCGCCTGCATGTCGCGTTTGGGATCGGTCACGCTGCCGCTGGGTTTGAACAACATGTGCTCCAGCAGGTGCGCCGAGCCGGTCTCGCCCGCGCTCTCGTGGCGCGAGCCCACGCGGTAGGTGATGTTGACAGTGGCGCTGGGTTTGCTGTCGTCGGCCAGCAGCAGCACCTGCAGACCGTTGGGCAACGCATACTCGCTGATGCCAGCCTGCGCGCGCACGGGCGCCAACTGCGCTTGCGCGCCCAGGCAGGCGAAGAGCAGAAAAAGGACAACCCAGGGTGTGTGTAACAAGCGTTTCATGGGCAAGACTTTAGTACCAAAATGAAAATCGGGCCGTTCAGCGGGTTTTTGAACCCGTTGATCTGCAGGTAAAAACAATTGTTAACATACGAGTTAACTTTTTGATCAATAATTAACACCCATGTTAATTATTAATCAAGATTTGGTGAAAATTCAGAAAATGTGAATAATATCGGCAATCAAGTCACGAATAATATGGATAGTTTGCTACTATTAATATAGCACTTTATTTGCATCACCACTACCTCCTCCACTACCGTTACCCACACCGCCGCTCCACCACCCGCATGACAACCACCCTCACCGCCCGCTGCCGCTGCGGCATCGACATCCAC
>JANMMR010000303.1:0-1854 GCA_031373455.1 Rhodoferax sp. | reverse complement strand
TTCGGCGGCATCCTCAGCGTGTTTGTCGGCTTCGGTGGTGAAGGCGTCAGCGTAAAAATCATCCACACTCAATCCGCATTGTGTGGTGTAGGCGGCGCGTGCCGAGTCGACCACGATGGGCGCGCCACAGGCGTAGACCTGGTGGCCCGAGAGGTCCGGGTGGTCTTGCACCACGGCGGCGTGTACGAAGCCGGTGCGGCCCACCCAGGCGTCTTCGGGCAGGGCGTCTGAAATGACGGGTACGTAAGCCAGGTTGGGCATTTCGGTGAGTTTGGTTTTCACCCAGGCATCGAGGTACAGGTCAGGTGGGCGGCGGCCTCCCCAATACAGCGTGGCCGGGCGCGTGATGCCCTTGGCCTGCATGTGTTCAATCACCGCCTTGATCGGCGAAAAACCGGTGCCCGAAGCCAGCAGGATGATGGGTTTGTCTGAATCTTCGCGCAGGTAAAAACTGCCGTAAGGCCCTTCGAGGCGCAGGATTTCCTTCTCTTTCATCGCGCTGAACACGTGGTCGGTGAACACACCGCCCGGCAGGTGGCGGATGTGCAGCTCGATCATGTTGGCCGGTACCATGACGCCATGGCCGTCGTCCTTCACCAACGTGTGCGGCGCTGTCGCCATGGAGTAACTGCGCCGCTTGCCGTCGCGCAGGATGAACTCGATGTACTGGCCGGGGTGGTAGTTGAAGGCATCGTTGGCCGGCAGTTGCAGGCGCACCAGCATCACGTCGTGCGATTTTTTCTCCAGCAGCATCACGCGCGAGGGCATTTTGCGGATCGGGAACGCGCCCTCCAGTGCCACTTGGCGCGACTCGAGCACCACGTCGCTCTGGGGGAAACCACAACACGTCAGCACAAAACCGTTGGCTTCTTCCTGCTCGCTCAGGGCCTTGTGTTGATGGGGGCCGTGTTTCACCTCGCCGCTGATCTTTTTGCACTTGCAGGAGCCACAGGCGCCGTCTTTGCAGCCATAAGGCAGGCCGATGCCTTGGCGGATGCCGGCCGCAAGCATGGCTTCGCCGGAGTTCACGTCAAACTCGCGGCCGCTGGGCAACACGCTCACATGAAAGGTTGCGCCCGTGGGCATTGGCGCGGCAGGCACTGCACTGGCAGCGGGGGTGACAAGGGGTTCTGCGGTAGTCATCGAAGGGCGGACTTTCGTTATGCTCGGGGGAAATTTCAATCAACCCCAATTTTGCCTTCAAACCAAAGCCCCCTGGGCGCCCTGCCAGCGCGTTTCCGCCGTGAGCGCCTGCTTATCGTGGGTTGTGGCGACGTGGGTGTGCGCGTGGTGCGCGCCTTGGGTGGGGGGGTGAGCACGGGGGTGCGCGTATTGGCGCTGACCTCGTCGCCCGGGCGCGTGGCCGGTTTGCGGCAAATGGGCGTCACGCCGCTGGCGGGCAACCTGGACGACGCCGCAAGCCTGCGCCGCCTGGCCGGCATCGCACACCGGGTGTTGCACCTGGCTCCACCGCCCAATACCAACCGGGAAGTCAAGGGCGACGCGGGCGATCCTGGCGACCCGCGCACCCGCGCCTTGCTGGCCGTGTTGCGCCGGCGCACGGCGCCCGCTCGACTGGTTTACGGCTCCACCAGCGGTGTCTATGGCGATTGCCAGGGCGATCTGGTTTCGGAAACCCGGGTCTTGCACCCCCAATCGGCCAGGGCAGCGCGGCGCATCGATGCCGAGCAACGGGTGCGCCACCAGGGCCGCGCCTCGGGTACGCGGGTGAACATACTGCGCATCCCCGGCATCTACGCGCTGGACCGCCCCAACGGCACACCCGCCACGCGCTTGCAAAAAGGCACACCGGTGCTGAATGCGCAAGACGATGTCTTCACCAACCACATCCAC
>JANMMR010000302.1:0-1610 GCA_031373455.1 Rhodoferax sp. | reverse complement strand
GGTGTCGGTCACCACCACACCAGGCTTCGCGTCGTTGTGGCTGATCCCCCGGCTGGCGCGTTTCACCGCCAGCCACCCGCAGGTGGACGTGCGCATTTCTGCCACGCTGGAGGTGCAGGACCTGGACCGCAGCCACCTCGATCTGGCGGTGCGTTTCTGCCCGACCAGCCAGGGCGAAGGCCCGCCGCTGTTTGAAGAGTCGGTGTTGCCGGTATGTTCGCCGCAACTGCTGGCCAACCGGGCCAACCCGCTGCGCAAACCGGCGGACCTGGTCAACCACACGCTGCTCGCGGTGGACACCCCCCAGGGCATGGCGGTAACCGGCGACTGGGAGCCATGGCTGCGGGTCATGGGCTTGCCTGAAGTGCGCACCAAAAACACCCTGCGTTTCAGCCAGTACGCCGACGCCATTGGCGCGGCGGTGGCCGGGCAGGGCGTGGCCATTGGCCGCCTGCCCTTGCTCAACGAACTGCTGCGCGAAAAGCGCCTGGTGACACCGTTCAAGGGCGTCGCAGCGTCGCAGCGCGGCTATTTTGTGGCGATGGGCGCGCTCGCCGCCCACAACGCCGACGCGCAGGACTTCGCCCGCTGGCTGCGGCTTGAAGCCCAGCTTGCGGCATCCGGACCGGAAGCAGGCCGGGAGTCGGTACTTGCAGCGCCGCCAAAAAACATTTAATATATTAAATAATTGACAAACTCTCCATTCCCGCCGTTTCCATGAGCACGCCCTTCGTTCACCGCAACCTGCCGCGTCTGCTGCTGCAGGCGCGCGAGGCTGTCATGGCGCATACGCGGCCGGGCTTGCGTGAACACGGGCTCTCTGACCAGCAATGGCGCGTGTTGCGGGTGCTGGGGGAACATGGCGTGGTGGAAACCGGGCGTGTGGCGCGCGAGGCCTTCATCCTCGGCCCCAGCCTCACCGGTGTGCTGACCCGCATGGAGCGCGACGGCCTGATCCGCCGCAAACGGGACGCGATGGACCAGCGCCGTACCGTGGTCGAGCCCACTGCCCTGGGCAAAAGAGCAGTGAAGAATTTGTCACATTCAATTGAGGCACATTACGCCTTCATGGAGAAGTCATTGGGAAAAGCCAAGCTGAAGCAGCTCTATGCGCTGCTGGACGGGGTCATCGCACTGGAGCAAGTGGCATGAGCCCGTCCATGCCCCCCTCCCTGCCCTATTGGCCGGCCGGCACGGTTTACGGCACGCTGCTGAACTTTCAGGCGGAATGCGCCGTGATGGCGCCACAGATGGCGCAACCGCCCTACAAGGCGCCGCCCCAGGCCCCTGTTTTGTACGTGAAAACGGCCAACACCTGGAGTGCCAACGGCGCGGCAGTGCCCGTGCCGGCGCGTGTGGCGCAGGTGGAAGTGGGCGCCACGCTGGCCATGGTCATGGGGCCGTCCACCACGCTGGCTGACGCATCGTGGGTCTTGCTGAACGATTTTTCGATTCCCCATGCCAGCTACTTCCGCCCACCGGTCAAGTTCAAGTGCCTGGACGGCTTTTTGGGCGTGGGCTCGCAGCTTGTCAGCGCCCAGGCCGCAGGCGACCCGCTGCATTTTGGACTCGAAGTGCGCATCAACGGCGACATGGCGCAAACCATCGCG
>JANMMR010000288.1:0-4813 GCA_031373455.1 Rhodoferax sp. | reverse complement strand
GGTAATACGACCGCATGATGTCGTCCTGACTCTCGACCTGGTGGTTGATGTGCTGGATGCCGCCGTGGGTGGTGGGAAAGAGCGCGATCTTGTGGTGCACCTCGTCGATGCGAAGGAGCGCCGCGTCGCCGATCCAGTCGCTCACTTTGGCGCTGCACACGCCGGTCCAGAAGGCCTCGTCGCGCTTCGGGTTGCTGCTGCACAGGCCAACGTGGCTGAAACCGGTGACGCCGGCGTCGCGCGCGCCGTGGTAACGCGTGCCGCTGTGGTGCGGCCGGCTCACCAGTTCGATCTTGCAGCCCGAAGGGTCGTTGAACTTCAGCAGCGCGCCCGCGTGGCGTGCGTCGCATTCGTCACGGGTACCGTGGGTGGCGGCGATGCCCGCACTTTGCAATTGGGCGGCGGCGGCGTCGAGATCGGCAGCAGATGCGGCTTCAAAAGCCACGGTGTGGTCGTTGGCTTCGCCTTTGAAGTACACCAGGGTGTGGTCGCGTTGGTCGCTTTTGAAATACACCGCGCCGCGCTCGCGCCGTGCAATTTCCAGGCCCAGCAGTTGGGTGGCGAAGCGGGTGGCCTCGTCGAGGTTGGAGACGCCGACGCGGCAATATCGGATGTCTTGCAGTTTGATCATGGAGCCAGTTCCTTCGGGGCGTGGGCAGCGAATTCTGAGCCCATGGTACAGAAACCGGGGCGCGGAAACATTTTCACAACAGCCGTCGCATTTGGTTTCACGCCGCAAATTCAGCAGTTTCACCGGGATTGGTTATCCTGACGGGTATGTTCAAAACGTCCGCCCAAATCGCCAACCGGCGCCGGCTGCTGGTTTTTGCGGCCACCTTCCTGCTCGTGGCGGCAGTTGGCCTCGTGTGGTGTTTTGCCCGGCCGCCCACTTACCTGTCGGCGGCGCGGGTGCAGATCAACCCGGGCCAGGTGCAGGTTGAAGCGGTGGTGGCCACCGGCGCCACGCTGGGCACCAACACCAGCCGCACCTTGCTCTCGGAGTTGCAGGTGTTGACCAGCCGGCCGCTGGTGCAGCAGGCGGTCGAGGTGCTGGGTGCTTCGATGAAGAAACCGCTCGAGGCGCTCGGTGCTGATCCGGTCGCGCCACTGCAGGCGGGCCTGGAGGCGAAGCTGGCGCAAGGCACCGACATCGTGGAGCTTTCCTCGCGCGGGCCAGACGCCGACCTCGCCGCTGCGCTGGTCAACGAGGTCATCAAGGCCTATGCCAGCCAGCTTGATAAAAGTTACCAAGCCACGGCGGGCGGGTCGCTGGCGCAGATCAACGACGAGGTGAGCCGGTTGACCGCGAAGGTGCAGGAGAAAAACCGCCTGATCGAAGACTTCCGCCAGCGCAACAACATTGTGTCGCTGGAGCGCGATGAAAACGAAACCCTGGGCCAGGTCAAAGGCCAGACCGACGCGCTCAACAAGGCGCGTGAACGCCTGGCCATTGCCGAGGGCAAACTGCGCGCCATGAGTGAAGCCGTGGCTTCCGGCAAGCCAGTGGTGCTGCCGGCGCGACAAAGCGCCACGCTGGACAACCTGGAGCAGCGCGCCGTGGCGGTGCGCGAGGAGATGAACGAGCTCAGCCGCCTGTACACGCAAGACTACCTGGCAATGGATCCGAAATACCGCGCGCTGCGGGGCCGCCTGGCCGAGATCGAACGCCAAACCGCCGAGCAGCGCCAAACCACCTCCCAGGCGGCGCAATCCGGGCAAAACACGGCGCTGGCAGAGTCGCGCGAAGAAGTTGCCGCAGCGCGTGAGGCCGTCAACCGCATCCAGCAGCAAATTGGCTCGGCGCGTGGCAGCCTGAACCAGTTCAGCGCCAAATTCAGCCAGTACGTGGCCTTGACGAAAGAGGTCGCCCCCATGGAGAACCTGCTGCGCGACGCCACCCAGCGCAAGGCCAGCCTGGAAGCGGGCGAGCTGGCGCGCAGGCCTTCGGTGCAGGTGATCGAGCCCGCGCTGGCGCCCAAGGAGGCCTGGCAGCCGCAGTACCAGCGTGACGCCGCCATCGTGCTGGCCAGCGCCTTGGCCTTGGCGCTGTTGGCCCTTTGGGTGGTGGAGTTGTTCAACCGGGAAGCCGTGCAGCCCACGATGGTGGTGGCGCAGCCGTTTGGCTTCGACGCGGCGCGCACCAGTTTCGGCCATGGCGGTAACGGACCAATGGGCCTGGGCCATGCAGCGGGCCTCGCGCCGCGCCTGGCCGGGCACCCGTATGCCGATGGCGCAGGCAGTGCTGCGCCGCAGCTCGCCGCGCCGTCAACCGCCCCGCGCGAGCTGCTGGACGAAGAGCTGCGCGCAATTTTCCAGAACGCCTCCAAACCGGTGGGCCGCCTGATGCACCTGATGCTGCGTGGCGTGCGGGCCGAAGAAGCGCTGGCGCTCCAGCCCGGCGCTTTTGACCCTGAAAAATGCCGCTTGCAGATTGCAGGCGAACACCCCCGGGAGATCGACTGTGACGCACTCCTGCGCGCCTACCTGGACGAAGGTGTGCCCGCCGTCTCGTTGCCCGACCTCACCACCGGCCTGCTCTACGCTGCACATGACGCCGGGGTTGACGCGCCGGCGGAGGTAACGCCCGAGGCGGTCTGGCACACCGGCGCCGCGCACCTGGCGCGCCAGGGCTTGCGCATGGCCGAGCTGGCGCGTGTGTTGGGCAAGCTGAGCCCGCAACAGGCCGCGCTCTACAGCGCGCTGGCGCCGGCGGGCAAACGCCTGGGGCTGGCTGAGGTCGATCGTTTGCTGCCGGCCGCACGGGCGGGGTGAAAAGGGCGGCTCAGGCCAGTTTCTGCAGCGCTTCGCGGGTGAAGTCATCAGCCGGGAAAAAAGTTTCCATGGCCAGCTCGTGCAGGGTGATGTCAACTGGCGAGCCAAATACGGTGGTGGTGCTGATGAAACTCAATACCCCGGCTGGCGAGCGGTATTTGAAGGGCATCAAGACGCCAGCGAGTTCGCCGTCCAGTTGTTCGTCGATTTCGCCTTCGGGCATGGGCAAGGCGCGCAACTCGTCAAACAACGCGCCGAGTTGTGTATCGCCACTGGCGGCCACCTGCGTGTGCAAACGCTCCAGCAGGTGCGCGCGCCATTGCGCCAGGTTCACGATGTTTGGCGCCAGACCCTGCGGGTGCAGGCTCAGCCGCAACACGTTGAGCGGCGGTTTCAACATCTCCGGCGCAATGCCTACCAGCAGGTGCGCCAGCATGCGGTTGGCCGCGATCAGGTTCCAGTGACGGTCTACCACCAGGGCGGGGTAGGGCTCATGGCTTTTGAGGATCAGCTCGACTGCGGCGCGCACCGGCGCGAAGGCGGGCTCGTCGACGCGGCTCTCGCGGTACATCGGCGCGTAGCCCGCGGCCACCAGCAGGGTGTTGCGCTCGCGCAGGGGCACGTCCATGCGCGCGCACAGGCGCAGCACCATCTCGCGGCTCGGGTTGGCGCGGCCCGTTTCAACAAAGCTGATGTGGCGGGTCGAGACATCGGCATCGGCCGCCAGATCCAGCTGGCTCAGGCGGCGGCGCTGGCGCCAGTTGCGAAGGTGTTCGCCAAAGGGCGCCGCCGTGCGGCGGGGCGCGTGGGAATGCGGGTGGAAGGGTGTGGCAGGGGGTGTGCTCATGGCGGGATTGTGTCGCCAATCCGGCTGCGCCGCATTACCTCACAGGTTATGGCGCGGGCGCGGGCCTGCCGGGCGCCCCCACGCGCGGTGGCATACTGGAATGCCATTCAAGGATGCCCCCATGCCCAGCGATACGCCCCATTACTGGCTGATGAAATCCGAGCCCGACGAGGTCTCGATCGACGACGCCCTCGCCGCGCCCAGGCAGACCGTGCCCTGGTTTGGCGTGCGCAACTACCAGGCGCGCAACTTCATGCGCGACGGCATGAAGCCGGGTGACGGTGTGTTGTTCTACCACACGAGTTTCGCCGAACACGCCATCGCCGTTATCGCCAAAGAGGCTTCCACCACAATGCCCGACTCGACCCAGTTCGACAAAAAATCGCCCTACTTTGATGCCAAGTCCAAACCCGAAGAGCCGCGCTGGCTGCTGCTGGACGTGCAGGCGGTGAAGAAAACGCGGCTGATGAACCTGCCCGAGTTGCGTTCCATTCCCGCGCTGGCCGACATGCGGCTGTTGCAGCGCGGCAACCGGCTTTCGGTGATGCCGGTGGACAAGGCGCATTGGGATCTGATCAACAAGCTGCTGAAGCCTTGAAGGCGGGCGGCGAACAAGAGTTTTCCAATGGCACCCATGGCATCCGCCCGCCCCAAAATCATCATCATCGGTTGCGGCTTTGGCGGCCTCGAAGCGGCCCGGGCCTTGCGCCATGCGGATGTCGATATCACCGTGGTGGACCGGCAAAACCACCACCTGTTCCAGCCCCTGTTGTACCAGGTGGCCACCGCCGGGCTGACGGCGCCAGCGGTCGCCGAGCCGATCCGCCACATGTTCCGCCATCAGCCCAATGTGACCGTGCTGATGGCCGACGTGGCAGGGCTGGAGGCCGCCAACCGGCAGCTGCTGTTGGCTGACGGCAGCCGCCTGCCGTATGAGCATTTGATCGTTGCCACCGGCGCCACGCACAGCTATTTTGGGCACGACGACTGGGCCGCCCACGCGCCGGGCCTCAAGACCCTGGAAGACGCCTATGCGATCCGCCGCAAGATGCTGCTGGCCTATGAACGCGCCGAATACCTGCCCGTCACCGCGCCAGCGGAAGAGCGCCAGGCCCTGCTGACCACGGTGGTGATCGGGGCTGGCCCCACCGGCGTGGAACTGGCCGGCACCATGGTCGAATTTGCCCACCATTC
>JANMMR010000211.1:0-2515 GCA_031373455.1 Rhodoferax sp. | reverse complement strand
GTAGTGGGCATCGCCACGCTGTCTTTTTTAGCGAATCCGCGGGCGCAGCGATGACCGTCCTGCCTGATCCGCCGGGCCGCATCCTGTTTCTGTGCCGCGATCCCGAGCGCGTCAAGGCGCAGATCAAGGGCGCCGACTTCGCCCTGGTGCAGATCGACGATTTGCGCGACGACATCTCCACCGACGAGATCACGCCGGTGGCGATCCTCTCGCATTTCGACGGCAAATTGGCGCGTTACCCTTACACCGGCTTCACCGCGGGCGGCCTGCGGCCAGTCGGTGTTGACGCCGTGCGCCAGGGCAATTTCAGTGTCACCGTGGCGGGGCAGCGCTACGGCAAAGGCTCATCGCGCGAGCACAGCCCGATGGCGGAAAAACTCGCCGGCATCCGCCTGGTGGTGGCGCGCAGTTTTGAGCGCATTTACCGGCAAAACGCCGACAACATCGGCCTCTTTACCTCGACCGATTTCGGTTTGATTGAACGCATCCAGCGCGGCGAAACCCTTTCGGTGGACGAGCTGGTGAAAGACCGTGAACCGCTGGCGGCGGCAATTTTGCGCAGCGGCGGTTTGTTGAAGTTCGGCCAGGTGCATTTGCCGCCGGCTGCTGAGATCACGGCAACCCCAAACACCAAGCCGCGACAAGCTCAATCAAAATCGCAGCCGAAATCGCAATCGCAAGCCGAATCCCGACCCCAAACCCTGTTTGAAAAAATCATCCAGCGCAACCGGCTGGCCTGGCCTGATGAAGCTGCGGCGCACGCCATTGCAGAACCGGGTGCGGGCGTGTTCGTACAGGCGCACTGGCGCTTCATCCACGAGTACTACACCGGCATGTGCGCCCACATGTTGGCTGAAACGTTTGGCAAGGCGGGCAGCACGGGAAACACAGGCGGTGAACCCCTGAAGCTGGCCGCGCCGGATGGCATTGTGGTTTTTGAGGACCATACCTCCTATGTCGAGCAAAGCCCGGCGCACCTGAAAAACGGCCTGGTGCCCAACATGCGCGCGATGGCGCAGGCCCAGCGTGCGTTTGTGGCGCAGCAAGGGCTGCGCTTCCACCGCACCTTGACCGACGCCGAAGCCGCCCAGGAAAAACTGAACCCGGGCCAGAACCCTGCCCGAAGCAACGTGGCCGGCATCTCCCACGCCATGATGATCGAGCACTACGCACTGCCAGGCCAGGTGGTTACCGGCACCGACTCCCACACGCCCCACAGCGGCGCTCTGGGCTGCGTGGCCTTTGGCGTCGGCACCACCGACATGGCCAATGCCTTCATGACCGGCGCAGTGCGCCTCACCATGCCCGGGGCGCTGCGCATTGTGTTGCACGGCAATGCACACGGCGAGTTGCCCGCCGGCATCACCGCCAAAGATGTCGTGCTGCACCTGCTGGCGCTGCCCAAGATACGCGCTGGCCTGGGTGTGGGCAAGGTGTTTGAATTCACCGGCTCGGCCGTTGCGGGCATGTCGATCGACGAACGCGCCACCTTGACCAACATGACGGCCGAACTCGGCGGCCTGACCGGCATCGTGGCGCCCGACGCCGAGACCGTCGCCTTTTTGCGCACGCGCCGGGGCATTGACTTCACCCTCGAGCCGTGGATGAAGAGTGACGAGGGCGCCACTTACGCCGACGAAATCGAGCTCGATTGCAGCCAGCTTGGCCCCATGGTGGCAGCGCCGGGCGACCCCGGCAACGGCGTGGCGCTGCGCGATTTGCCGCAACCGGTGAAGATCGACATCGCGTATGGTGGCTCCTGCACGGCTGGCAAACGCGACGATTTTGACCACTACCATGAGGTGCTGAAGTGGGCGCTTGACCATCAGGTAAAAGTGCCAGCGGGCGTCACGCTTTATTTGCAATACGGCACAACGGCGGTGCGCGACTACTGCATCGAACGCGGTTACGACAAAACCTTCGCCGCTGTTGGCGCGCAGATTCTGCAGCCTTCGTGTGGCGCCTGCGCCAACTGCGGGCCGGGCTCCTCCACCGAGGCCGATCAGGTGACGGTGAGCGCCATCAACCGCAACTTCCCCGGACGAAGCGGCCCGGGCCAGGTTTGGCTGGCCAGCCCGCCTACCGTGATGGCCAGCGCGTTGGCGGGGGAATTGATGTCGTTTGAAGACCTGGTCGCGAAATTGGAGCGGCGTTGAGGTGGCTCGGCGAATTTCGCAGGAAATTTGAAAATTGCTATAATAAACATAGCTATAAATGCATACTAAACGTGACTTGAAGCCCAATTTGGCTTGAAAATTTGTCAGATGGCGATTTTGACACCCATAATTAACATGGGTGACGGGCTGTCCTGTTAGCTCCACTGCCTCAAATTTCATCAATTTCTGGAGTGTTGACGATGTCATCGTAAGTGACAGGCGCGGTGAGGACGGCTTGTTGAAGCAGGCGGTAAAACAGCAAGCCTCTTGAGTTTGAGGTGCGCCGGTTGAAGCGAAACACGAACTCGTCAAGGTAGTAGTCCAACTGCGCCGGTTGCACCGCGCCTTGGTGTGTTCCC
>JANMMR010000159.1:0-2023 GCA_031373455.1 Rhodoferax sp. | reverse complement strand
GAGCTTTGCCCAAGGCGAAGGCCCGCGTTTTGCACACCCCGTGCGCGACGAGTCGGCGGTGGCCGCGCTGCAGGTGCCCGATCTCGACAAGCTGCGCTACGTGTTCGATGCCGTTACCTCGATCCGCAAGGCGCTGGCCGGCCGGGTGCCGCTGATCGGCTTCAGCGGCAGCCCCTGGACGCTGGCCTGTTACATGGTCGAAGGCAAAGGCTCGGACGACTACCGCCTGGTCAAAACCATGCTCTACCAGCGCCCGGATTTGATGCACAAGATGCTGCAGGTCAACGCCGATGCAGTGGCCGCCTACCTCAACGCGCAGATCAACGCGGGCGCCCAGGCGGTGATGATTTTTGACAGTTGGGGCGGTGTGCTGGCCGACGGTGCCTTCCAGCAGTTCAGCCTGGCGTACACGGCGCGCGCGCTGGCAAAGGTGAAAAAAACCCATGACGGCAGCGCTACCGGCACGCGTATTCCGCGCATCGTCTTCACCAAGGGCGGCGGCCTCTGGCTCAAGGAGATGGGCGCGCTGGACTGCGAGGTGCTGGGCCTGGACTGGACGGTGAACCTCGGGCAGGCGCGCGCGCTCGTCGGCGGCGCGGTTAATGGTGCCGGCAAGGCCCTGCAGGGCAATATCGACCCGAATGTCCTCTTTGCCCAGCCCCACCAGATCGAGGCCGAGGTGGCCCGGGTGCTGACGAGTTTTGGCGCACCGTTTCAGGCGCCAGCAGATGCGCCCGACAGCACCGGCCCCACCCACATATTCAACCTGGGGCATGGCATCAGCCAGTTCACGCCGCCCGAAAACGTGCAGGCCCTGGTGCACGCGGTGCACGGCCTGTCCCGCGCGATGCGGACTCCGTGATGTAACCTGTGGCGCAGGTGCAAAAACGTGCACCGCTGGCCCTTTGCTTAGCACGCAAACCGCCACATGCAAGTGAGCCGGGACTGACTTATGCACAAATTTTTTGCTGCGGTGCGAAAATTCCGGACGCACAAAAGTGCCCGCGCTACAAATCCCGTAGCTTGCGTAAGTGGTTGATTTATTACAGATTTATGAAACTGCTTGATTTGGGGGCAATTCGACGAATGCGTTGATTTACAAGGCTCTGGCGCGACCCAATGGCAGATATCAACAAAGTTATCCACAATAAGAATGAATCATGCGTAAAACAGTTTCAAATCAAGCACTTAAAGCGTGTATTGAAACTGCACATCAACTAAACGCCCTAAATCAGGGATTCAACACCTCCGCATGATGCACCGGCTTGGCGTGCTCGTTCAAACCCCCGCGTACAGCGCGATCTCGGGGCCGTTGACGTATTTAAGTGAGCAAATACTTGCGCCCGGAACACTGGTGCGCGTACCTCTTGGAAAACGTGAAACCCTGGGCGTGGTGTGGCACGGCGGAGCGGCCGGCGCCACAGCGGAAGAAACAACCCTCCAGCCAGCCTTGGACCCTGGGAAAATGCGCGCCATCGGCGGCGTTTTGAATGGTATTGCGCCACTCTCAGCGAATTGGCGCGCCCTTGTAACTTTTGCTGCAAATTATTACCAGCGCTCGCCCGGCGAAGTGGCGCTGGCCGCGCTGCCACCGCAATTGCGCGATCTGGACGCCACGCAACTGGCGCGCCGGCTCAAGCGTAAACCAGCCAACTCAGGCGCTAGCGCTGGCATGCCTGCCAAACCTCAGCTGCCTTCGGCGGCAAGTTTAGCTTCAAGTCTGGCATCGGGGTTTGCGCTCTCACCGGAGCAGTTGCAGGCGCTGGCCCAGTTCGAGGCGCATGCCACCAGCGCGGCGGCTGCATCCGGCGTTTCAGCAGCAAGTTCTTCAATCCTGATATATACACTTTCAAAAAGGTGAAAAAATGGACAATCATGTGGTGGTTGGAAGACGTCAATTTGAACAACTTCATTATTCCTATACACATAGGAGAGGCACACTGGTTTCTTATGGTTGTGAAGAAAAACAGAAAGGAAATTTGGTTAATTGATTCACTACCAAATAAAAATGCATTGCATTACT
>JANMMR010000101.1:0-4564 GCA_031373455.1 Rhodoferax sp. | reverse complement strand
GGGAATTGATGTAAATTTCGTATAAATTAGATTCACAATAATAAATTGTGAATTTAGTATTCTTTTTATATATAAACATAATAGCAATAAATCAAGTATTTACGTGACTTAGTATTAATTTAATTTAATAATAGTTAAGTTACAAAATATTTTACAAAGGCAATTCAGCCATCTGGCGCACCCTCCGAGCCGGAAACACCATACTGAAGGTTGACCCAGCACCCGGCCGGGTGTCAATGCGCAGCTCGGCATCGTGGCGCTGCGCCACGTGTTTGACGATCGCCAGGCCCAGCCCCGTGCCGCCTGCTTCGCCTTTTTCACTGCGCGTACGGCTGCGGTCCACGCGGTAGAAACGCTCCGTCAAGCGCGGCACGTGTTCGGCGTCAATGCCCGGGCCGCTGTCTTTCACGGCAAATTCGGCACGGCCATCGTCCAGCAGGCGCAGGCCCACTTCGATGAAACCGTCGGCCGGCGTGTAACGCACCGCGTTGCCCACCAAGTTGGAGAACGCGCTGTGCAGCTCGGAGCTTGAACCCGACAACTGAAGGTGCTCGCACACCTGCGCGCCGCTGAATTCAATGCGGTGTTGTGGCACGTTTGACTGCGCGTTCACGCCTGACAACGCCCGCGCTTCGTTCACCACCTGCTCCATCAGCGGGCCCAGCGGCGTCCAGTTGTTGTCAGACACTGGCGGGCTGCCTTCGAGGCGCGAGAGCGCGAGCAAGTCGATCACCAGCGCCTGCATGCGCTGCGCCTGCGCGGAGATCAGCCCGAGGTAACGCTGGCGCTGCGCTTCGTCCAGCGGCAAGGACTGCAGGGTTTCCACAAAGCCGCTGACCACCGTGAGCGGCGTGCGGATTTCGTGCGAGACGTTGGCGACAAAATCGCGCCGCATCGCGTCGGCCTGCTCGAGCGCGGTCACGTCGCGCGAGAGCAGCAGGGAGCGGCCTTCGCCATACCGGTGCAATTGCACGGCGATTTTGACAGGCCGCTGGGCGCTGGCATTTTTTGCCGGGATGGTGATTCCGGCCAGTAGGAGATCCGGCAATTCCCGCTGCGCAATGTAAGCCGCAAACGCCGGCTCTCGCACCAGGTTGCCAATGTGCTGTTGCAAATCACGCCCGGCTTCGAACCCGTAATGTGTGGCCGCCGTCTGGTTGAACCATTCGATGCGGGCGTCGGTGTCGAGCAATACAACGCCGTTGGGCGAAGCCTGCATGGCGTCCAGAAAATCCTGCAGGCGCGCATCACTTTGCAGGGCGACGCGGCTGCGCTCCCTGACAAGCTTGCGCGATCGTTCATACACGTCGCGCCAGACACCGCTCAAAGCCAGGGGTTCGGCTGCGTCACCTTGCCTGAGCCAGCCCAGCAGGCGCCGCGCCAGCACCGAATCCCAAATGACCCAGGCCAGGCTCGCGACCACTGCGCCGAGCGCCCCATGCGCTAAAGCGGTTTTAACCGGCGAAGCCGCGTCCCACCAATACCCTGCGCCCACGCCCAACGCCGCCCCGGCCGATTGCCAGGCCAGCAGCCACAGGACGCGCCACACCATGTGCGGGTCAGGGCGACGGGTGGGCCGTCACCCGGTACCCGGCGCCGCGAACCGTTTCAACCATTGCGCCGGCATCGCCCAGCGCTTCGCGCAGCCGCTTGACGTGCACGTCGACCGTGCGCTCTTCCAGAAAAACGTGGTCGCCCCAGACTTTGTCCAGCAACTGCGAGCGGCTGTGCACACGCTCGGGGTAGGTCATCAGGAATTGCAACAACTTGAACTCGGTGGGCCCAAGCTTCACCATCTGTTCGTTGAACGCCACCCGATGGGTGCTGGAATCCAGCAGCAAATTGGCCAGCTGAACCACCTTGCCGGACTGCTCCGGCGCGCGCCGGCGCAGCACCGCGCGGATGCGCGCGATCAGCTCCTTGGTGGAAAACGGCTTGGCAATGTAATCGTCGGCGCCGCTGTCCAGGCCGGCCACACGGTCTTGTTCATCACCACGCGCCGTGACCATGATCACCGGCACGGCCTGGGTGCGTTTGTGGGCGCGCCAGCGTTTGGCCAGCGAAAGGCCGCTCTCGCCGGGCAACATCCAGTCCAGCAGGATGACATCGGGCAACACCGTGTCGAGCTCCTTTTGCGCGCTGACGCTGTCCATCGCCCAGATCGGGCGAAAACCATTGTGGCGCAGGTTCACCGCCATCAGCTCGGCGATGGCCGGCTCGTCTTCAACGATCAGGACAGAGGGCATGTTTTTCATCGCACCACCGATTCGATCTGCTCCATCGGCGTATGGCGCACGTCTTCGCCCTTGACCACATAGATGATGAATTCGGCGATGTTTTTGGCATGGTCGCCGATGCGCTCGATGGCTTTGGCCAGGAACAGCAAATCCAGGCTGGGCGAGATCATGCGCGGGTCTTCCATCATGTAGGTGATGAGTTTGCGCACAAAGCCGTTGAACTCCTGGTCGATCAGGTCGTCTTCCTTCAAAATGGACAGCGCGGCGGTGGTGTCCAGGCGGGCGAAGGCGTCGAGCGCCTTGTTCAGCAAAGCGCCAGCCAGTTCTGCCGCCACCCGCAGTTCGAGTGAAGGCAAGGATCGCGGCGAACCGCTGGCAATGATGGATCGCACCATGCGCGCGATTTTTTCGGCCTCGTCACCGACACGCTCCAAATTGGCGGTGGTTTTTGAAATCGCGATTAAAAGCCGCAGGTCGCGGGCGGTGGGCTGGCGCCGCGCGATGATGGAGGAAAGATCGCGGTCGATGTCGACTTCCATGGCGTTGACGCGCGCTTCTGTCTCTATCACCTGGTCGGCTGCCTCGGCGCTGTATTGCATCAGCGCGTAGATGGCCTGGCGGATCTGGGAAGCCACCAGGCCGCCAAGCTCCATGACGCGCGTAGAGACAGCGGCAAGTTCGCTGTCAAACTGGGTAGAGAGGTGTTTGTCGGTCATGGGGTCCTATCCAAAACGGCCTGTGATGTAGTCTTCGGTTTCCTGGCGCTTGGGCTTCATGAAGACATCATTGGTCGCGCCATATTCAACCATCTCGCCCAAATACATGTAAGCGACATAGTCTGAAACACGCGCAGCCTGCTGCATGTTGTGGGTCACGATCAGGATGGTCACCTGGCTTTTGATCTCCCCAATCAGTTCCTCTATGCTGCCGGTGGCAATGGGGTCCAGCGCCGAGGTGGGTTCGTCAAACAGGATGATCTCCGGGTCGGTCGCCAGCGAGCGGGCAATACACAGCCGCTGCTGCTGCCCGCCTGAGAGATTGGTTGCGGGCTCTTCGAGGCGGTCCTTGACCTCGTTCCAGATGGCAGAACCCTTGAGCGCAGCCTCAACCTTGTCTTCCAGGAAGGATTCTGATTTCTCGCCCCGCACCCGCAAACCGTAGGCGACATTTTCAAAAATTGATTTCGGGAAGGGGTTGGGCTTCTGGAAAACCATCGAGATGCGCATGCGGACTTCGATCGGATCGACTGACGCGTCCAGAATGTCCACATCGTCAGGGTACAGCTCGATCTTGCCATCATACCGATGACCCGGGTACAGATCGTGCATGCGGTTGAAGCACCGCAGGTAAGTGGACTTGCCACATCCACTAGGGCCGATCAGCGCGGTCACACGGTTCTCGTAAATCGGCATCGATACACTTTTCAACGCCTTGAAAGTGCCGTAATAAAAATCGAGGTTTTTCGATTCCGCTTTCAGCGCGGGCGCGCTGGCCGGCAGAGTGATGGTGGAGGCCATTTGATTTTTTCTTTCTTACCACTTGATGTTTTTACGCAGGCGGTAACGCAGCCAGATGGCCAGCCCGTTCATGCCCAGTGTCAGGAGCACCAGCACCAAGCTGGCGGCGGCGGCATTCGCGTGGAAGGCCGGGTCTGGCCTTGACGTCCAGTTGAAAATCTGGATCGGCATCACCGTGAAGGGCGAAAACAGCCAGTCAAAGAGGCCCGCAGCGGGCTCGCCTGCGAACGGCACCGGCGGCAGGAACGCTATGAATGTCAACGCGCCAATGGTGATGATCGGCGCTGTTTCACCAATAGCTCGCGACAGCCCAATGATCACCCCGGTCAAAATCCCCGGCATGGAGTACGGCACCAGGTGGTCGCTCACCACCTGCCATTTGGTGGCGCCACAGGCGTAAGCGCCTTCACGCACCGTTTGCGGAATAGACCGCAGTGCCTCGCGGGTGGTCACGATGATGATGGGCAAAATCAGCAGTGCCAGCGTCAACCCTGCCGACAGGATGCTTTGGCCAAAACCGAAGGTGTAGACAAACAGACCCAGCGCCAACAGGCCGTAGACGATGGATGGCACCCCGGCGAGATTGCTGATGTTGATTTCGATGATGTCCGTGAACCAGTTCTTGCGTGCATATTCTTCGAGGTAGATCGCACTTGCAATGCCAACCGGAATGGCAAACAGAGCTGTGACCAGCATCACAAAAAACGACCCCACCCAAGCCGACAAAATGCCCGCCTGCCCAGCCCGGCGCGACGGGAAGCTGGTGAAGAATTCCGCAGACAGGCGCGGCGCGCCATCAATCACCATCTG
>JANMMR010000096.1:0-3725 GCA_031373455.1 Rhodoferax sp. | reverse complement strand
GCCGAGCTGATCCGCCAGCGGATCAAACAAGACACCGGTCTAACTGCCAGTGCCGGCGTATCCTACAATAAATTCCTCGCCAAGCTGGCCAGCGACCAGAACAAGCCCGATGGTCTGTGCGTGATCCGCAGCTAATCAGGAATTCAGCGGGTTTGGTCGTCAGCTGGAAATGTGATCAATCCAGCCACTTGGTGAAATCAGTCGCCGCCACTCTGGGCGTGCGAAAGCTGTTGACGATATGGCTTTCATCGGCATAACCCAGCGACATGCCACAGACCAGCATTTCATCCGCTGCGGCGCCAATATGCGGCAGGATGATCTTGGCAAACGGATTCCAGGCAGCCTGCGGGCAGGTGTGCAGGCCACGGCCGCGCGCCGCAACCATGAGCGCTTCGAGAAACATGCCGTAGTCGATCAGCGAGCCGCGGCCCAGAATGCGGTCGACGGTGAACATCAGTCCCACCGGCGCGTCGAAAAACCGGTAGTTGCCCTGATGCTGCGCGTGCATTTTGTCTTTGTCGCCTTTGCCGATGCCCAAAAGGCCATACAGGCCCCACCCGTTTTCCCGCCGCCGGTCGATGTACGGGCTGGCCCATTTGGTCGGGTAATAGTCGTATTCCTCGACGAAGGTTTTGGCCAGCTCCGGGTCGGCCCGCACCGCGTCATGCGCAGCGCAAACCTTCTGCACCAGGCCGTCACGCGTCACGCCCTGCAACACATACACCTTCCACGGCTGGGTGTTGGTGCCCGAAGCAGCCCTGGCCGCTACGTCCAGCATCTGCGTGATGGCGTCACGCGGCACCGGCTGCTGCGTGAAGGCGCGGGTGGACATGCGCGAGGTGACGGCCTCGTCGACAATTTTGGCAATGCCGGCTTGGTCCAGCGTGGAATGGGAGGCAGTGGTCATGGGGTTGCGCTCGTTCGTGTGAAATTGCGTCGATTCTGCCAGCGCTGCCAATACTCGAGCGCAACGCGAAAGGTATTGACCTGGACCTGCACTGAATCGTCGAGGTATTTGCCGTAACCGCCGGCCATGGCGAACGCCAGCGGAATCGAGCGCTCAAAACACCAGTCGAACACCCGCCGGTCCCGCGTCATGAGGCCATCAAAACTGAGTTTGAGGCGGCCCAGGCGGTCGCCTTCATGCGGGTCCGCGCCCGCCAGGTAAATCACCAGAGCCGGGTTGAAGCGGTGGTCCAGCTCGAACAAGGCGCCTTCCAGTGCGCCCAGGTAATCAACATCACCACAACCATCGGGCAAATCGATGTCCAGGCTGCCTGGCACTTTGCGGAACGGGAAGTTTTTGCCGCCATGGATCGACAAGGTGAACACGGAATCGTCGCCCTGGAAAATGCTGGCCGTGCCGTTGCCTTGGTGCACGTCCAGGTCGATCACGGCGACTTGCAAGGGCCGGCTGCCCGGCCGGCGCCTGGCCCAATCGGCTTGCGCCATGCGCGCGGCCACGGCAACGTCGTTGAACACACAGAAACCGCTGCCCTTGTCGGCCGACGCATGGTGGGTCCCGCCCGCCAGGTTCGCCGCCAGACCTTCCTGCATCGCCGCATCAACTGCGGCGATGGTTGCCCCAACCGAGCGGCGCGAGCGCTGAACCATGGCGGCGCTCCAGGGAAAGCCAATTTCACGCATCTGGGCATCACCGATGCCGCCCGACTGGATCAACTCGATATATGCCGGCGTGTGCGCCATGGCCAGCGCGTCATTGGGCGCCCGCATGGCCTCCATCAGCAGCACATCAGGCAACTCGGTGGCCAGCCGCTCTCTCAGGCGCGCGTATTTGCCCATGGGAAACCGGTGCCCAGGGGGCAGCGGCAAGACAAAATGGCCGGAGTAAAAAGCCTTCACAAGGGAGTGACGCGCGTGTGAAAGCGCTGCAAATTGGCGGATTTTAGAAAGTCAGGTCTAAACATGTAAAAAATGCTGCAACGCAGCAAAAAAGGCTTGATTTGTATCGGGATAACCCTATAATTCACTTCATGCTGCACTGCAACATGAACCGGGTCCAGAGGCTGGCGCGTTCGACGAAGCAATGAGTCAAAGTTACGGAGCAGTTGGGTTTTCAATCCTTGAACGCCTTATTTTTTCTTAATCTACTGGAGATTTTCATATGTTTACCGTTGACCAAATTGCCGCCGCTCAAAAAGCCAATGTCGAAACCCTGTTTGGCTTGACCGCCAAGGCTTTCGAAGGCGTCGAAAAAATCGTCGAACTCAACCTGACGGCTTCCAAAGCCGCCCTGTCTGAAGCCACCGACACCGCCAAATCGATCCTGTCCGTCAAAGACGCGCAAGAGCTGTTGGCCCTGCAAGCCGGCCTGTTCCAGCCTTTGGCTGAAAAGACCGCTGCTTACAGCCGTCACCTGTATGACATCGCTTCCTCGTCGTCTGCTGACTTCAGCAAAGCCGTTGAAGCCCAGGCTGCTGCCGCCCAGAAGAAATTCGCTGACGTGGTTGACACCGCTGCCAAGAACGCACCCGCCGGTTCCGAGACCGCCGTTGCCGTTTTCAAGTCCGCTGTTTCCGCCGCCAACAACGCGCTGGAATCGGTTCAGAAGGCCGTGAAACAAGCCACCGAAGTGGCCGAAGCCAACTTCAACACCGTGGCTGCCAACGCCGTGAACGCTTCCAAAACCGTCAGCAAAAAGCGTTAATTGACGCCTGCAGCCGGCTGGCCCTGGCCTGCTGGCTGCAAACTGTCATAGCTGTCAAAGCTGTCACACAAGGGATTGAGAACCTTGGAACGTTAAAAACCGTTTCAATTCGAGAATTAGTTGGGGAACTGCACAAAATGGAGTGAAGACTCTAGGCAGATTCTGGCGCAGGAGGGAAAACCCTGAGATACTTGCCAACAGTGAATTCGAGACCGTCAAATTTCTGAAACTATTTCAGCAGCTTGCGTCTCTACTGGTTGTCTCCTCGGGTCCTTTCGAAACCTCAAGGTTCAGGGATCCCTTAACAGGGCTGGTCGCAAGACCGGCCCTTTTTTTTGCCCAACCAAGCTGCAGCAGCTAATCCACCTGGAATTTGACAATCCGGGGCAAGGGCAGCCGTTTGTCGACCTGCATCACAAAATTGCAATCGACCTCCCGGGTGCAAAAAGGCATGTCTTTTTCATTGAACTCGGGCTGCGCCGGGTCAAAAAACTTGCCCGCCGCGCGTGAAGTGTTGATGCGCTGTTGCACGGCCTCAACGCCCACCAGCCCGTCACCCCGCATTTGGCTCTGGATGAAGTGCGCGCAGGCCAGGTCGTCATCCCCGCTGGGGTGTGTGGCCACCACGTTCACCCGGCAGCCGGCGTGGCCCTCGGCCATTTGCCGGGCGTAATGCGCCGTTTTGCGGGCGTTGGACAAGCCCGTGACCAGAATCAGCTCGGCATCGAGCGCCAACAAGGTGCCTTTGACACCATTGGTGGTTTTTTGCACCAGCGACCGGTTGTTGACATCCGCCAAAGAGAAGGTGTGCGGCGAGTTGTCCAGGTCAAAACCCGCAATCGGCAAACCGGCCACTTCACCCGCCAGCAGGTAGCCCGGGTTTAGGGCTTTAAGCGCAAGGGCCTCTTCCACGGTGTTGACCAGAAAAATCTCACCCGACCCGCGGATCGTCGCGCAGCAGCACGATGTCGCGGGCGGTGCAGCGCAGCAAGGTGCCGGTGACGGTGTCTGCGCCGGGGTCTTCGGTGCGGATTGCCACGCTCTGGCCCGCTTCAAA
>JANMMR010000089.1:0-4977 GCA_031373455.1 Rhodoferax sp. | reverse complement strand
CGGCGTTGACGCCGGCGCGGCCACACCCGGCAAGGCCGCCGATGCCACCGGCAAAGCCGCCGAGCTGGTGAAAAAAGGCGCGTGCGTCTCCTGCCACGGCGACAGCTTCAGCAAACCGATCGACCCGAGTTACCCCAAGATTGCCGGCCAACACGCCGACTACCTGTTTGTGGCGCTCAAATCCTACAAAGTCGAAGGCAACCCGCAAGTGGGCCGCTCCAATGGCGTGATGGCCGGCATCGCCAAGCAGTTCACCAACGCCGAGATGAAGGAAATGGCCGCCTACATCAGCAAATTGCCGGGTGAGCTCAAAGTGGTGCGCCAGGACAGCTTCCGCTGATCGGTAAGCTTAAATATTAAAAAAGGCCGCTATAAGCGGCCTTTTTTGTGCACTGAAGTCACGAATAATGGCGATTTATTGCTATATATTTAAAAGTAAAATTGTATAAAAATAATACTATATTTTATATTAAATCTAAATTATACGAATAATTTAGGCATTTTCAGTCTGAAATTAACATGGGTGTTAACACGAATAATAACAATCACTCATCCTGCACGCTGTTGCGCAACACGCCCACGGCGTCGATTTCAATCTCCACCACGTCGCCTTGTTTCATGAAGAGCTGCGGCGTGCGTTTGTTGCCCACACCGCCGGGCGTGCCGGTCACGATCACGTCGCCGGGCAAGAGCGGCGTGAAGGTTGAGATGTAGGCGATCAGCTTGGGGATGCTGTGGATCATCAGGTCGGTGTGGGAGTGCTGCAGCTCCACCCCGTTCAGGCGCGTCGAGACGGTGAGGCGCTGGCCCGGCTTGATCTCGTCGGCGGTCACCAGCCAGGGGCCAAAGCCGCCGGTCTTGTAATAATTTTTGCCGGCGGTCCACTGCGTCGTGTGGTTTTGCCAGTCGCGGATGCTGCCGTCGTTGTAGCAGCTGTAACCAGCGATGTGGCGCCAGGCGTCGGCCTCGGCAATGCGCCGGCCGCTGTGCCCGGGTACCGGCGCCATCACCACGGCGATTTCGCATTCGTAGTCCAGCCGGTGTGACTCCGCCGGGCGCAAGATGGCCTGCCCGTGCGCCACCTGCGACGACGGCACGCGCAGGAAGATGGCCGGCAACTCGGTCGAGGCGCGACCGGATTCGGCCAGGTGGTCTTTGTAATTCAAGCCGACGCAGAGGATTTTGTCCGGGTTGGGGATCACCGGCAGGAGTTCCAGATCGGCGAAATTCAGCATTGCCGGGTTGGCTTTGAGTGCCTCTGCGGCGGCTGGGATCATGTTTTGCGCAATCAGGCTGCGCAAATCGGGGGCGCGGTCACCCAAAATGGGTTTCAGGTCAAGCACTTTGTCGCCAGAGACGATGCCGTAGGTGGCAGCGCCGCCGCGCAGGAAGCTGATGAGTTTCATGGGTTCACTTTCTCAGGCAAGGGGATGGATTAGGCTGCCGTAAAGGACGCCAGGAGGGCAGATTGTCCACCGAAGCGGGCTGAAAATGCCACGCCATGCTGGCTTCAGGCGTCATTTTGAACGGCCACCCAGGCCGCGTTCTGCGCGTGGCTCTGCAGGGTCGCGTCGATGAAGGCGAGGCTGCGCACGCCGTCTTCAAGCCCTGGCACGAGTGACGGCAAAGCCGCTTCGCCCCGCTGGTGCCGCCGCAAATCGACTGCAAAATCGCGGTACAACTGGGCGAAAGCCTCAATGAAACCTTCGGGGTGGCCCGCCGGAATGCGGGTGGCCGCCGTGGCTGAAGCCGGCAAACTGCCCATGCCGCGGGTCAGCTTTTGCGCGGGCTGGCCCAGCTCGGTGAGCCACAGTTCGTTGGGCAATTCCTGCTGCCAGCGCAAACCGGCTTTGCTGCCGTAGATGCGCAGGCGCAGGCCGTTTTCTTCACCGGTTGCCACCTGGCTCGCCCACAAGAGGCCGCGCGCGCCTTGGGTCCCACTATGAGCCGCGCCGGGCGCGGGCGCGTAACGCAACTGGATCTGCACATGGTCGTCCACGCGGCGGCCCGGCACAAAACTCATCAAGTCTGCGCTGATCTCGCTGGGCAGCATGCCGGTGACAAATGCCACCAAGTGCGCGGCGTGGGAGCCGATGTCGCCCAGGCAGCCGGCCGGGCCAGACAACGCCGGGTCGGTGCGCCAGGCGGCCTGCTTCTGGCCACTTTCTTCCAGCGGCAGCGCCAGCCAGTCCTGCGCGTATTCGACCTGGATCACGCGGATGTCGCCCAGCTTGCCCGCCGCGATCATGTCGCGGGCGGCGCGGATGAGCGGGTAACCGCTGTAGTTGTGCGTCAACGCGAAGAGGCAGTTGTGTTGCCGGGCCAGCGCCAGCAATTTCTGGCCATCGGCCAGATCTGTCGTGAGCGGTTTGTCGCAAATGACATGGATGCCCGCTTCCAGAAAAGCCCGTGCCACGTCCAGATGCAAATGGTTGGGCACCACGATGCTGACAACTTCAATGCCGTCTGGCCGCAATTTCTCCGCCTGCGCCATGGCGCGGTAGTCGGTGTAGATGCGGTCTGCCGCCAGGCGCATCTCGCGCCCGCCCTGCAAGGCGGTTTCAGCGCTGGAAGAGGGTGCTGCGGCTACGAGCTCGTAGTCGTCGTCCAGCCGCGCGGCCATGCGGTGTACCGCGCCAATGAAGGCACCCGGCCCGCCGCCGACCATGCCCAGGCGCAACCTGGGCGAAATTGCTTGTGCAGCGACCATGATCAGCTCAGCTTGATCAGTTCACTTTGGCCAAACCCAGCATCCGCTGGATCGCGGACTGGTCGACGCCGCTGGCGGCAAAGTCGTCAAAAGCGCGGTCCGCCACGCGGATCAAATGTTCGCGGATGAAGGGTGCGCCTTCCGCCGCGCCTTGTTCGGGGTGTTTGATGCAGCATTCCCACTCCAGCACCGCCCAGCCGCGGTAACCATACTGCGTGAGTTTGCTGAAGATGGCCTTGAAGTCGACTTGCCCATCGCCCAGCGAGCGAAAGCGCCCGGCGCGGTTCACCCAAGACTCAAAACCGCCGTAAACGCCCTGGCGGCCATTCGGCCGGAACTCGGCGTCTTTCACGTGAAAGGCCTTGATGCGCGCGTGGTACAGGTCGATGAAATGCAAGTAATCCAGCTGCTGCAGCACAAAGTGGCTCGGGTCATAAAGCACGCAGGCGCGCGGGTGCTGCGCCACAACGTCCAGAAAGCGCTCGTAACTGGCGCCGTCGCACAGGTCCTCGCCGGGGTGGACTTCATAACAAACGTCCACACCGGCCTCGTCAAAGGCGTTCAAAATCGGCGTCCAGCGTTTGCCCAGCTCCTGAAAAGCGGCTTCAACCAGCCCTTGCGGCCGCTGCGGCCACGGGTACAAATAGGGCCAGGCCAGCGCGCCTGAAAACGTGGCGTGGGCGTTGAGCCCCAGGCGTTTGGAGGCTTGCGCGGCAAGTTTCATTTGCGCAATGGCCCACCTGGTGCGGGCGGCCGGTTTGCCGCGCAGCTCGGGCGGTGCAAAGCCGTCCATCGGAAGGTCATACGCCGGGTGCACGGCCACCAATTGGCCTTGCAGGTGGGTCGACAACTCGGTGATGCACAGGCCGTGTTCTGCCAGCACACCTCGCACTTCACCACAGTAGGTGTCGCTGGTGGCGGCCTTCTCCAGGTCAAACAGTTGCGGCGCGGTGGTGGGCATCTGCACGCCTTTGTAGCCCAGTGACGCAGCCCATTGGGCAATGGATTCGAGCGAGTTGAACGGCGTTGTGTCGCCCACAAATTGCGCGAGAAAGATGCCGGGGCCTTGAATACTCGGGGTGCTGGTCATGGTGGTTCCTTGTGGCACATTAAATGTAATCGATTACATTGGCGCTTCTAAACATCCCCTATCCATGACTTCCATCTCCGACGTAGCGCACCAAGCCAAGGTTTCCACCGCCACGGTGTCGCGTGTGATCAACAAGCACCCTTCCGTGCGCGGGCCGACGCGCGAACGCGTGCAGGCGGCCATCAAGGCCCTGCATTACCGGGTGGACGTCTCGGCGCGCCGGCTGCGCACCTCGCAAACCCGCCTGGTGCTGGCGTTGGTGCCCGATCTCTCCAACCCCTATTACGCCGAGGTGGTGCGCGGCATGGCCAACGTGGCGCGGCAACACAACTACGAGTTGCTGCTGTGTGAAACCATGGTGAGCGACGCGCGCGAGCGCGCCTATGTGCAGATGCTGACCAGCCGCCTGTATGACGGCGTGGTGTGTATGGACCCGTTCACCACGCAGCGCCTGGTCTCGGAGCAGGTGAAAGACCTGCCCTGGGTGGCCTGCTCGGAGTTTGTGCCCGACGACAAGGTGCCGCATGTGAGCATCGACCACCGGCTGGCCGCGATGGACGCCGTGTTGTACCTGCTGGGCAAGGGGCACCAGCGCATCGCCTTGGTCAACAGTGATGAAAAATACCTCTACGCGCGGCAGCGGCGCGAAGGGTATGCCGACGCTCTGCGGCAAAGCGGATTGCCCGAGCGGGCCGACTACATCCAGACCGTAGGCGGCGTTGATTTTTCGCTCGGCGAGCTGGCCGCCCGGCGCCTGCTGGCGATGGAAGAACGCCCCACGGCGATCCTCGCGGTATCAGACACGCTGGCGATTGGCGTCATCAAGGCCTGCACGGCCAGCGGGCTCAAGGTACCGCAAGACATGGCCGTGGTCGGGTTTGACGACATTCCGCTGGCCAGCATTTTTGAGCCCGCCTTGACCACCATCGGCCAGCCGCGCCGCGAGCTGGGTGAACGCGCGATGCACCTTTTGTTGCAGCGTTTCAGCGGCGCCAACCCGCCCTCGGAAACCCTGGCGCACACCTTGATCACACGTCAATCCGCTTGAGCGCCAAAAAAATCCACTGGCGTTTGCCGTCAATCCCGCGTGGCGCGCCTTTGCACACAGGCGATGTAGGCCTCGCCATCGGGCGGCCGCCCGGCGCGCTGGCTCTCCCACACCATCGTGCCCAGGCAC
>JANMMR010000031.1:0-4337 GCA_031373455.1 Rhodoferax sp. | reverse complement strand
GGTAATTGGGGTCAGAACCCAATCTACCGAGCGTCGCGCCTGCGCGCTTTGCTCCGGTAATCGGGGTCTGACCCCAATTACCGCCCTGCACCCAATTGGCGCCCCGATCCTGCACCTGGTGTGAGCCCACTCCCAAAGCTTGTTCATACTCCCGCAAGGCGCGCCCCGTGTGTGAGCCGGGGTGCTGGCGCAGATCGTCCGGCGTGCCGACCGCCACTACCTCACCACCGGCTTCGCCGCCTTCGGGGCCGAGGTCGATGAGCCAGTCGCTGGCGCGAATCACGTCCAGGTTGTGTTCAATGACGATGATCGAGTGGCCCGCGCCCAGCAGCTTGCGCATGGCCTGCATCAGTTTGGCGATGTCGTCAAAATGCAAGCCGGTGGTCGGCTCGTCAAACATGAAAAGTGTGCCGCGCCGGGCCAGGGGCTGGCGGCTGCTGGAAGCGCTTTTGGCGGCCTCAGCCAGAAAACCGGCCAGCTTCAGACGCTGCGATTCGCCGCCAGACAAGGTGGGCACCGGCTGGCCGAGTTTGACGTATTCGAGGCCCACGTCAATGATGGGTTGCAGCGCGCGGAGCACGTCGCGGTCATTTTCAAACACCAGCGCGGCTTCGCTGACAGTCAGGTTCAGCACGTCCGCCACATTGAGGCCGGTCAATTGCGCCGTTTGGGCCGAACGCCGCTCGATCACCACCTCCAGGATTTCCGGCCGGTAACGTTTGCCGTCGCAGTCCTGGCAGCGCAAATAGACGTCGCTGAGGAATTGCATTTCCACATGCTCGAAGCCGGAGCCGCCACACAGGGCGCAGCGGCCGTCGCCGTTGTTGAAGCTGAATTTGGTGGCGGTGTAACCCCGCTGCCGCGCCAGATGGGCATTGGCAAATATCTCGCGGATGGCGTCCCAGGCGCCCACGTAACTGGCCGGGTTGGAGCGCGCCGTTTTGCCGATCGGCGACTGGTCGACAAACACCACCTCGCTCAGATGGTCGGCCCCCAGCAACCGCCCGTGTGCGCCGGGCGTCTCGGTGGCCTTGCCAAAATGACGCATCAGCCCCGGGTACAGCACATCCTGGATCAGCGTGGATTTCCCCGAGCCGCTGACGCCCGTGACGCACACCAGGCAGGTGAGTGGAAACTCGACTGTCACGTTTTTCAGGTTGTGCTCGGTGGCTCGCTCAAGGACCAGGCGCGGCGTGTTGTCGGCCACCAGGCGTTTGAACCCAAGGCCCACCTGCTTTCGCCCGCCCAGGTAGGCGCCGGTGAGTGTGTCCGCAAGGCGCAAGTCCTCGGTGGAGCCGTCAAACACGATGCGCCCGCCGCGCTCGCCCGGGCCGGGGCCCATATCGATCATGCGGTCGGCGGCCAGCATCACGGCCGGGTCGTGCTCCACCACCACCAGGGTGTTACCCGCATCGCGCAGGCGCTGCATGGCCACAATGATGCGGCCCATGTCGCGCGGGTGCAAGCCAATGCTCGGCTCATCCAGCACAAACAAGGTGTTGACGAGTGAGGTGCCCAGCGCGGTGGTGAGGTTGATGCGCTGCACTTCACCACCCGACAAGGTGCGGCTTTGCCGGTCCAGCGTGAGGTAGCCGATACCCACATCACACAGGTATTTCAGGCGCGTGCCAATCTCCTCAAACAGCAGTTTCAGCGCTTGGGATTCGCCCTCGAGGGTCACACCCTGGGCACTGGCCGAAACCCGGTCAAAAAACCGGCGCAGGCGCTCAATCGGCAAGGTCATCAAGTCATGCAGCGCAAGGCCAGGCATGGCTTCGAGCTGCGCGCGGGACCACTTGACACCCTGCGGCATGAACCGATGGCCGGGCTCGAGCACCGAATCGGCGTCGGCCTGAGTGCCAACGCGCCACAAAAGGCTGTCGGTTTTCAGCCGTGCGCCAAAACACGCGTGACACGGTGTGTAGCTGCGGTATTTCGACAACAACACACGGATGTGCATTTTGTAGGCTTTGGTCTCGAGGTACTCGAAGAAACGTTTGATGCCAAACCAGTGCTGGTTCCATTTGCCGTTCCAGTGGGGCGAGCCGTTGACCACCCAAAACTGGTGCTCCTTGCTGAGTTTGTTCCAGGGTGTGTCGCGCGGAATACCGGCGGCTTCGGCGTGGCGCATCAGGTCGTCCTGGCACTCGGCCCAGGCCGGGGTTTGCATCGGTTTGACGGCGCCGGCGCGCAGGGTCAGCTTGTCGTTGGGGATCACCAGGCCATAGTCGACACCGATCACCCGCCCAAAGCCCCGGCAGGTTTCGCAGGCGCCGACTGCCGAGTTGAAGGAGAACATCGACGGGATCGGGTCGGCATACCGGATGTCGCTGTCGGCACAGTGAAGCCCGGTGGAAAATCGCCAGATTTCCACGTTTGCAGCCGCGTTATCAGACAAGGGGTAGACCGACAAACGCCCGCTTCCATGTTTCAGCGCGACCTCAATCGCCTCCAACACCCGCGCACGCTCCGTGCTCGCGAGGCGGAACCGGTCGGCCACCACGTCCAACACCTTGCGTGGGCCGGTTACGCTCGCCACCTCCCGTTGCGCCTGCACGCGGGTAAAACCACTCACCGACAACCATTGCTCAATTTCCTCCGGTGTTGCGCTGGCGGGCAATTCAACCGGAAAGGTCAAAGCGATGCGAAGCTCCGGCTGGTCTTTGGCTTTCTCGATCAATTCGGCGTAAATGCTTTCGGGCGAGTCATGCCGCACCGTCTGCGCCGTGTCGCGGTCAAACAAGTTTGCGGCACGTGCAAACAGGAGCTTGAGGTGGTCGTTCAGCTCCGTCATGGTGCCAACGGTGGAGCGCGATGAACGTACCGGATTGGTCTGGTCAATCGCGATCGCCGGTGGCACACCTTCGACTTTGTCGACGGCGGGTTTGTCCATGCGGTCCATGAACTGGCGCGCATAGGCCGAGAAGGTTTCGACATAACGCCGCTGCCCTTCGGCATACAGGGTGTCAAACACCAGGCTGGATTTGCCCGAACCGCTCGGGCCGGTGACCACCGTCAACTCACCGGTGCGGATGTCAAGGTCAAGGTTCTTGAGGTTGTGCTGGCGCGCTCCGCGGATGCGGATGATTCCCTGGGGCATGGGCTGGTGTCTTTCCTGTGGAGGCCAGACATTCTAGGCACTTGAAAAGCCCACAAAGTTTGCTTGGACCAAATGCTGTCAGCCCTTCAACACCCGCTCCAGCGCGGCCGCCTTGTCCGCCCCGACGGCGGCCTGGATTTTCGGGAAGAGAGCCAAAAGGTCGTCATAACCGCTGGCGGACTCAACCGACAAATTCAGCCGGAACCCGAATATGCCAAGAGACGCCGTCAATTGCGTCGCCATCGGCCAAGCCTGCGCAAATCGCTGTTGCTTGGACAACCCAGTTTGGGGAGCCTGCGAAGGCTGTTGTAAAGACTGGGATGCCGATGCAGTGACGACTGGTGGCTCCGAAACCTGACCGCCTGCCGCAGCACCCGCAACAGGCAAAGGTGCCGCGTTTTCACTCAGGAACCCGTTTGCAACCATTTGGTCAACATCGGCCTGGGTCATGCCCAGCCCGGCCGATGCAGCCAAAACCTGCTGGACAGATTTGACCCCGTCAAACAGGATAAAGGCCGACCTCTGTCGGCTTGACAGTAGCGCCGAGCGCTCTTTGAACGCCCGCTGACCTTCGACGGTTTTAGCCAGAGCCATGCGCCATTTTATGGCTCCTCGCCCTAACCGCAACCCTTATTTAAAAACGACGCCCGCTCCTCAATTTCGGACTCCGCTGCAAAACCTACAACTTGGGTGCGGAACCTGCCGCAGCCGGTGCCGCAGGCACTGCCGCCGGAGCTGGCACTGAGGATGACGAAGATTCAGGTGCATGCGGCACGCTTATTTCGTGTTTTTCACCACCCATGTCAATGTCACCGCCCTTGCTGAGCATCCACACGGCCACGGCGGCAAACACCACAAATCCCAACGCAATTTTCCACATAGGTTCTCCTGACTAAGATACTTCCAGAAATTCAATTGTCCTGCTGCATGGCGCTGTGGAGCCGAATTGAATTTGTGGAAGCGCCTTAAGAAAAAGGCCCTCGCAAGCGAGGGCCTTCAAGTTAACGCATCAACGTTCAGTCGTTGGCGTAAATGTCAACGTCCTTGGTTTCCCTGACGAACAACATGCCGACGACAAAAGTCATCGCAGCAATGATGATCGGGTACCACAGGCCGCTGTAAATATTGCCTTGCGCCGCCACAATCGAGAAGGAAATGGCCGGTAGGAAGCCGCCAAACCAACCATTGCCGATATGGTAGGGCAAACTCATCGAGGTGTAGCGGATGCGTGTCGGGA
>JANMMR010000671.1:0-6989 GCA_031373455.1 Rhodoferax sp. | reverse complement strand
GTGCGACACATGCGAGCGCGAAGCCTGGCTCCACTCGGCCATGCTGTGCGGGTTCTTGCGGGCATATTCCTTGACGGCCCTGGGCGCGCGGCGGTCCGAGTTGCCTTCGCGCAGCACCGGATTCACGGCGCTGCCCAGGCACTTGTTGTAGCGCTGGCGGATGGCCTTCTGTTCATCGTTTTGCGGGTTCTCCGGGTAGTCCGGCAACTTGTAGCCCTTGGACTGCAACTCGCGGACGGCGCTGATCAGCTGGTTTTGCGAGGCGCTGATATTGGGCAGCTTGATGATGTTGGTGTCGGGCAGCAAGGTCAGGCGGCCCAGCTCGGCCAGGTTGTCGGGCACGCGCTGCGCTTCCGCCAGAAACTCGGGGAACTCGCCCAGGATGCGACCCGCCACCGAGATGTCGCTCTGGGCCACGTCGATGCCGGCCGGCGCGGCAAACGCGCGGATCACCGGCAGGAACGCATAGGTCGCCAGCAGTGGCGCCTCGTCCGTGAGGGTGTAAATGATTTTCGATTTTGCTGTTGGCATGGGTGTCTTCCTGTTTTTGGCTTGTCTGGGGCAGAAATGAATTTTTTGCCGCCGATGTTAAACAAGACTTTAACTGGGGCTGCCGGGTGGGGGATTTTCCAGGTGCCAGGAAGCAGCCGAGGCGGCGACCGCGTCGGGTTTATGCCGCTGGTAGATGTCCTCGTAAGAAGCGCGTGTTGAGCCGGTTCGCGATCCGTTCGTCCTGAGCTTGTCGAAGGAATCATGTCGACGGATCAAACGATCACGCCCAGTAGTCCGGTCGCGGCGGCAGGGACAGGCGCATGCGGTTTTCGGGTGAATGCACGCACGGGGTCGAAAAATGCGTCAAGCTGTCGCTTGGGCATTTTTCGAGGTAATCGACACCTAGTTACCGCGCACCTTTCCCCCGAAAGCCCGGTCACCTGTCCCGACCGCCACGCCCTGCGTGAGTTGGTCTTTTAGCATCGCCTAAGCATCATGGGACCAGACGCTTTTGGTAGCTTTGAAACCGGTTGGGTACTCCAAGAGCCGCATAGAAATGCTCAAGGAACGCGACAACCGAGGATAGCGCCCAGGCTGCGCAACCAGCACTTAGACAGCGTAACGGGAAAAAGTTCATGCTCGGATGTGTAAAAGGCGGAACCTTGTGTCGAAGTGATTCGAGACTACTGTAGAGCTTGGTGCTCTCCATTTGCATGCCCCAACGAGACTTATAGTGGATAAGTTCATTTCGCAAACGCACTACGAGCAAAGCACTTTGATACGGCTCGGCACCCTTATCGATTTTTTGCTTATTCAGAAGATGCAATAGCAAATCGAAGCGTGCCATCGTATTTTGGTCATCAATCACGTCCGCAATTGGTGCCAAAAAGCGTTGCGCCTCTGAGTCAGTTCCATTTGAGCCAAGGTGAGCGCCCGGCCCATGCACAGCCACTTCGTGAGTCTCGGTTTCAAGCGCGGCAGCAGATTGCATAATGACCGCGCACACTAGCCCCCGATGTTCTGTCATCGCAGCTTCAGACCAAACTGCAAGGCCTTCAATATCTCGAAGTCGACGGACAAAGATGGCAGAGCTTTCGAGAAACTGGCCAGTAAACGTGTATCTCGTATCTGCGCTTGACGTATCCCTCAATAGAATCGCCTCTGTCACTGTTGCTGTGAAGTCGGTGTTCATTCAGGCTAACTTTTTGTAACGGGGCACCCTGTCTTGTAAACGAAGTCGCTTTTCGACATTGAAGTCTTCCAGCATTTATTGAAGCATTTGATTTGAGTCTGCATTTTCAGTACGTGTCAGCACACTATAGCGGCATTCACGGCACTCGAGGTGTTGACGCGAGGGACTAACGACACCTGCGTTCCGGCCTTTTGACGAAGCGTCCAAACCAGCAATGTAGGTCGCGGTGATAAGGCAAGGGGACCGGGCTTTGGAGTGGAAGGTGCGTGGTCGCGATTTGTCAGCCACCCCAAAAAATGCCCAAGCGCCAGCTTGACGCATTTTTCGACACCGCGCGTGCTTCCGCTCCAAAACCGCACGCCTCTTGCCTTGTCGCCGCGACCGGACTACGCCGCGCAGCCTTCGATCCTTCGACGGGCTACCTTCGACAAGCTCAGAACAAACGGAACTTGGACTGCAACCTCAAACCCGGCTGAAATCCGGCTTGCGCTTTTCCATGAACGCGGTAAACGCTTCACGCGCAGCAGGTTCGCCCATCAGTCGGCGAAAGCTCTGGCTTTCTTCACTGATCTGGGCGGCAATCTGTGCGGCCTGGCCCTTTTTCATCAAGCGTTTGGTTTCGACCAGCGCATTCATGGGTTTGGCCGCGAGTTTTCGGGCCTGCGTCTGCGCAATGCCATTGGCCTCGGTGGGCGGCACGATGCGGTTGACCAGGCCCACCTCCAGCGCCGCTTCGGCCATGAAGGGCTCGCCCAGCAACAACGCTTCGGCCGCGCGGTGGTAACCCATAATCTGGGGAACCAGCAGGCTGGAGGCGGCTTCCGGGCACAGGCCCAGGTTCACAAACGGCATGGAAAAAGCCGCGTTGTCGCCTGCATACACGAGGTCACAATGAAACAGCAGCGTGGTGCCAATGCCGACCGCCGGGCCACACACGGCCGCCACCAGCGGCTTCGGAAAGGTGGAGATGGTGCGCAAAAAGCGGATCACCGCCGACTCTTCCGGGGATTGCGGCGGGCCTTTCTGGAAGTCGGCAATGTCATTGCCCGCACTGAACACCGTGGCGTGGCCCTGGATCAAGGCGACGCGCACCGCAGCGTCTTGCGCGGCCTGGCTCAAGGCATCGGCCAGCGCGGCATACATGGCCGCAGTGATCGAGTTTTTTTTGTCAACCCGGTTAAGGGTGATGGTCAACACACCGCTTTCGGTGTGGCACAGAATGTCGCTCATTCAAGTTCCTTCAAGGCTTCGCGCACAAAATCCAGCCGGTCCTGACCCCAGAACATCGTCTGGCCAACAAACACGGTAGGGGCACCAAAAATGCCGCGCTCGACGGCTCGCTGGGTCAAAACCTTGAGCCGGTCCTTCACGTCCTGCTGGCTGACCAGTGCCAACATGGCGGCCGCGTCAAAACCGGCGGCGTGCAACACGGCGCCGGTTTCAGCCAGGTCATTCAGGTTTTTTCCATCCACCCAGATCGCCTCAAAAACCGCCTTGACGTAAGCCGCAAAACGCTCATCTTTGCGCATCTGCAGGCCCACTGCACCGCGCATCAGCATCAAGGTGTTGATCGGGAAGTAGGGGTTGTGGTTGAAAGGCACGCCGTACCGCGCGGCAAACCGCTGCAGGTCGCCAAACATGTATTTGCCCTTGGCTGGCACTGCGGCGGGTGAACTGTTGCCGGTGGCCTGGAAAACACCACCGAGCAGCATCGGCTGCCAGTTGACGCTGGCCCCCGTTTCAGCGCAAATGCTTGGCAACTGCGTGTAGGCCAGGTAGGCCGCCGGACTGCCGAAGTCAAAATAAAAGTCCAACGATTTCGTCATGGTTTTTTAGAATTTTTCCTGGTAGGGGCGAAGGTCCAGCTCGTGGGTCCAGGCATCACGGGGCTGGTTGTGCAACATCACATAGGCGTCTGCGATGTGGTCGGGGTTGAGAATGCCATCTTGCGCTTTCAGGGCGTAACGTTCGGGAAAATTGTCGCGGATGAAGGCGGTGTCGATGGCGCCGTCAATGATGCTGTGGGCGACATGGATACCCCTGGGCCCGAGCTCGCGCGCCATGCTTTGCGCCAGCGCACGAAGCGCATGTTTGGCACCGGCAAAGGCGGCGAAATTGGCGGAACCTCGCAGCGACGCTGTGGCACCGGTGAAGATAATCGTTTGGTGCCGCTCCTTCGACGCGCGGCCCACCATGCGTTTGGCAACCTCCCGGCCGTTGAGGAAACCGCCAAAACAGGCCATTTCCCAGATCTTGAAATACTTGCGCGCGGTTTCCTCCAGGATGCTGCTGGGTGCATTGGCGCCGATGTTGAACACCAACACTTCGATCGGGCCGACGGTCGATTCAATCTGCTCGACCAGTGCAACAACTTCTTCTTCCTTGCGCGCATCCGATGCAAAGCCATGGCATACGCCGCCATCAGCCTGAATTTGCGCCAGCAACGGCTGGAGCTTGTCCAGGCTTCGCCGTGTGACACACACTGTGAATCCTTCGCGGGCAAAGCGCCTGGCCACCGCACCGCCGGTGGCATCGCCCGCACCGATGATCAAAGCTGCCTTGTTCATTCCTTGAAATACACCAGTTGATGGGAGGTGACCAACAAGTCGCCCGCCTCGTTCCACATCTGCGCCGTCTGGTCAAAAAACCCGTTGTGAAACGCCTGGGCGCGCGCCTGGCCCAACAGGTAACCGCTGCCAGTTTGGCTGAGCTGGACCGAATTGGCATGGAAATACACGGTCATTGTGACGGTGCCAATCGGGACACGCAAGGGCCGGCGCACAAACACGCGGGGGAAAAACACATCGGCCAAAGCCGTGAGCGAGCAAAAATCAAGTGTGCGCAAATCGACGTCCCGCACCCAGAGTTGCGAGAGGCTGCTGCCGCTGTCCGCGCCGTCCCACAGGCGCGGCATGGAGCCTTCAAGGTGGCGCATTTCATTCCGCCGCACCCATTCCATCGGCGCCTTGGATTCGGTCAACGGCACATCGGCCGGTGCGGGCACGCTTGGCATCGCCATTTCCGCCAGGCTGAAGGTTTCGCGCCGCAATGCGGTGACGGCGGTGGCCGTCAGCACCGTCTGGCCATCCTGAAACATCTCGACGACCCAGTGTTGCGTGGAGCGGTTGCTGCGCGCCGGGCGAGCGTTGGCGGTGAAAGGGCCGTTTGCCAGAGCGGCGGCAAAATTGACGGTGAAGGCCACCGGTTCGCCCAGACGGTCTGGATGCAACATGACGGCGTGCATCGCCTGCGCCGCTGTGATGCCCCCAAAAGGCCCCACCATGTTGGCGTAGGCAGGGCTGGTGTGGCCGAGAAAGTTGCCGTCTGCCGTTGCCGTCAATGCAATGCCAGTGTCAAAAACGTGGTTTGCCATGGGATGCGGTGAGCTTGATCAGTTGTGGTTGTGTAGTTTCGTTCAGACCCGTTCAAAAATGCCGGCCGCACCCTGCCCCATGCCCACACACATCGTGACCATGCCGTACTTCAGGTTGTTGCGCTGCAAGGCGTGCACCACGGTCGCTGAACGGATGGCGCCGGTGGCCCCCAGGGGATGCCCCAGGGCAATGGCGCCGCCCATCGGGTTGACTTTGGCAGCGTTCAAGCCCAGCGTGTTGATGACCGCCAGCGACTGCGCGGCGAAGGCCTCGTTCAATTCAAACCAGTCAATATCGTCCTGCTTCAAGCCCGCATAACGCAGCGCCGCCGGAATGGCCTCAATCGGGCCGATGCCCATGATGTGCGGCGGCACACCCCGGCTGGCATAACTCACAAAACGCGCCAGCGGTTTCAAACCAAAACGTTTCACGGCAGACTCGCTGGCGAGGATCAATGCCCCAGCGCCGTCGGAGGTTTGTGAACTGTTGCCCGCCGTCACGGAGCCCCGCGCGGCGAACACGGTCTTGAGTTTGCCCAGGCCTTCCACCGTGGTGTCCGGCCGGGCGCCTTCGTCCAGATTGACGGTGCGGTTCTTCACAGCCACTTCTGCGGAATTCAGGTTGACGGTGCGTTCCGCTACGTCCACAGGGGTGATCTCGCCGGAAAAATCGCCTGCCTTCATGGCGGCAATCGCCTTCATGTGGGAGCGGTAGGCAAACTCGTCTTGCGCGTCGCGGCTGATCTTCCACTGGGTCGCCACCTTTTCTGCGGTAAGCCCCATGCCGTAAGCGATGCCGTAGTTCTCCACGTCATCGGTGTTGCTGAAAATCGCAGGCGACAGGCTGGGCGAGTTGCCCATCATCGGCACCATGCTCATGCTTTCCACGCCGGCGGCGATCATCACGTCGGCCTCACCCACGCGGATGCGGTCCGCCGCCATCTGCACTGCCGACAAGCCGGAGGCGCAGAAGCGGTTGACAGTGATGCCGCCCACGCTGTTGGGCAGGCCCGCAAGGATGGCACCGATGCGCGCCACATTCAAGCCTTGCTGGGCTTCGGGGATGGCGCAGCCACAGATCACGTCTTCGACCGCCCTTGGGTCCAGCCCGGGGACCTGCGCCATGGCTGACCTAAGCGCAACCGCCAACAGGTCATCGGGCCGCATGTTTTTGAAATACCCCCGGTGCGAGCGCCCGATGGGTGTGCGTGTGGCGGCAACGATATAGGCTTCTTGGATTTGCTTCATGTCTTGTCTTTCTCAGTTGCGCACCGGCTTGCCCGTGTTCATCATGCCCATGATCCGCTCCTGGGTTTTTGGGTGGGTCAGCAGCGAACCAAAAGCCTTGCGCTCCAGCGCCATCAGGTACTCCTCGCTGACCAGGGCGCCCGCGTCGACATCGCCGCCGGTCACCACACCGGCAATCAAGGCGGCAATGTGGAAGTCGTGCGCGCTGGCGAAGCCGCCGTCGCGCAGGTTCACGAGTTGACCCATGATGGTGGCCTTGCCACTGCGCCCCGCCACCGGGAAAAGGCGTTTGTGCGGGGCCCGGTAACCACTGGTGAAGAGCGCATTGGCTTCGTTGATCGCCACAAACAACAACTCGTCTTTGTGCGCCACGATCACGTCACTGTCGAGCAGGTAACCCAGTTTGCGCGACTCCAGCGCGCTGGTCCCGACCTGGGCCATCGCCGCCGCCGTGAAGCCTTCGGTGAGAAAGGGCAGGAGATCCTTGCCGGTGGACGCTGCGGCGTTTTCAGCGGCACGCCGCGCAATGTAGGCCAGACCCCCTGCGCCGGGCACCAGGCCAACGCCCACTTCGACGAGGCCGATGTAACTCTCCATCGCCACCACGCGTTTGCTGGAATAGACGGCCAGCTCGCAACCGCCACCCAGCGCCAAACCCCGCACCGCAGACACCACCGGCACACT
>JANMMR010000659.1:0-4446 GCA_031373455.1 Rhodoferax sp. | reverse complement strand
TGCCCTGGTTGCCCCGGCCGCCCTCGCTCAAACCCCGCCCTGGCCCGGCAACACGATCAAGATCATCGTGCCCTCGCCGCCCGGTGTCGGCTCGGACCTGTTCGCGCGCCAGTACGCCGAGGCGATTGCCAAATCGCTGGGCGTGGCCGTGGTGGTCGAAAACAAGCCGGGCGCCGCGCTCACCATCGCCGCCAACCTGGTGGCCAAGTCGCCGCCCGATGGCCTCACGGTGCTGTTTTCACCGAGCAACCCGCTGACCATTTCACCCTTCTTGATGGCCAAACTGCCTTACAACGCGCAGAAAGATCTGGTTCCCGTGTTGCAAAGCGCCCGGGGCGGCTCTTTCATCGTTGCCAACAACGCCTTCGCGGCCAACGACCTGAGGGGCCTGGTAGCGATGGCCAAGGCCAGCCCCGGCAAACTGAACTTTGCCACCTACGGGCCCGGCACCACCGCGCACATTGGCCTGGAACTGATTCAGGACGCCGCCGGTGTTGACATGCTGAATGTTCCCTATAAAAACAGCGCCATGCCCGACCTGATCGGCGGCCAGGTCAACGTGGCGTTCGAACCGCCCGCGTCCGCCATCGCCCAGATCAAGGGCGGCAAGATCAAGGCCCTGGCCTACACCGGCAGCAAACGCAACCCCGCCATGCCCGAGGTGCCAACCTTGAGCGAAACCTACCCCGGCCTTGAAATGCCAAGCTGGCTGGGTGTCTGGGTGGCGGTCGGCACGCCGCCGGCAATCATCCAGCGCCTGCACGCTGAATTTGCCAAGGCCACGAACACGCCCGAGGTGACCAAACGCCTGCTGGACAACGGCCTGGAGCCAGCCATCACCTCGCCCGAGGAAACCGCTGCCCTGATCCAGCGCGAGGCCGACCAGATGAGCCGCATCATCAAGGCCAAAAACATCAAGATCGAATAGAAACGGAATTCCTCCCCATGGCAAATCCAGGCGACATCCTGATCTCCGAGCCGATGCGCGGCGCGGCCACCTTGGCTGCGCCGGTGTTTGCCGTGCCCCGGGGCGCGGTGGACGGGCACGTGCATGTGTTTGAGTCCGAGGCGCGTTACCCCAAGGTGCCCAAGCCGCACTACACCTTGCCGGAGGGGCGGCTCGTGCAATTGCAGGCCATGACCCGCCAACTGGGCATTGACAATTTCGTCATCGTGCAACCGAGCTTTTACGGCACCGACAACCGCTGCATGCTCGACGCCCTGGATGCTGCTGGTAATGTTGGCAACGCGCGCGGCGTGGCGATGGTCGAAGACACGGTGAGCGACGGCGAACTGCAGATGATGCACGCGAGGGGCGTGCGTGCCCTGCGGCTGGATCTGTTTTTGCGCGCCAGCTGGCCGCTGGCCGAGATCACCGCCTACATTGAACGCAGCGTCAAACGGGTCCGCCCACTGGAATGGCACGTCCAGTTCTACACACCCGGCTGGGTGGTGCGCGACCTGATTCCTTTCCTGGCCCATCTGGACGCCGATTTCGTCATCGACCACATGGGTTACATGCTCGAGAGCGACGGCTTGACGCCCGCAGATTTTGAGCGCTTGCTCGAGACCATCAGCAAGGGTCGCGGCTGGCTCAAGCTCTCGGGCCCCTACCGCATTGCCAAAGATGGCAACTTCGCCCGCTTCAAACCGCTGGCGCAGGCCATCGTGCAAGCGGCGCCGGATCGTGTCATCTGGGGCAGCGACTGGCCGCACATTCCGCACGGCGGCCGTGACACTGGCGAGCTGCTGAATCTGCTGGCTGATTGGGCGCCCGACGCCGACGCCCGCCAGCGGATTCTGGTGGACAACCCCAAGCGCCTGTTTGATTTCGCCTGACCTGGCAGCGCCGTGGCCCCCGCATTTGAATTGATCCAGCGCCTGGACACCAGCGGCGCGCGGGCGGTGGAGCCGTTTGACATCGACGGCACCCAATACCTCGCGGTGGCGCAAATGTCGCGCGACATACCGGGGCAGGCGCCGCATTTGAACGCCGGCGACAGCGCCACCCCCATGCCCATCTACCAATGGCAGGGCGGGCAATTCGCTGTGTGCCAGTTGCTGGATGTACCGGGGGGTGAAGACGCCGAATTCTTTCGCATCGGCGAGCGGTGTTTTCTGGCCACCGCATCGGTGCGCACCGGCGCCGGGCCGTACGAGCTCAACACGCACTCCACGATTTTTGAGTGGCACGGCTCGGGTTTCGAGCCCTTCCAGTCGTTCAGGACGTTCGCCGCCAAACAGTGGCGCCATTTCTGCGTGGATGGCCGGCATTTTCTCGCGCTGGCCCTGGGTGTGGTGCTGCCGGGCGCTGTCGCCACCGCTCCGCACCAATCCTGCGTGTTTGAATGGAATGGCGCGCAGTTCGTTCACCTTCAAGACCTCCCATCCGGCTGGGGTTACAACTGGCGCCACGCCCAGGTGGCGGGCCGCCATTTGCTGGCGTACGCAGACCACGTGGCGCCATCCAGAATTCTGGAATTCGACGGCAAGCGCTTCCAGGAATTGCAGATGCTGGACGGCAAGAGCGGCCGCGCCTTCAGTTTCTTCGAAGCGCGCGGCGAGACCTGGCTGGCTTTTGCCAACCTGCTGCATGACAGCGAACTGCTGCGCTGGAACGGCCAACGGTTTGAGCCGCACCAGGTGTTGTGCGGCCCGGGCGCGCGTGAATTGACCTGGCTTGCCGGCAGCCCGCAGACCGGCGCGGGTGCCGTCGCCAGCACGCACGCGGGTGGAACCCTGCTGCAGGCGAATTTTCTGCTGGGCAGCCGCGACGCACCCCAACCCATGGCGCAATCCTGCGCTTACCAATGGCGCGGCGATCGGCTCGAAGCCACCACCACGTTTGCCTCCAGCGGCGCGGTTGATGTAGCCACGTTCAAGTTTGCTGGCCGCAACTGCCTGGCGGTGGCGAACTGCCTGAGCCCGGAGTTGCGATTTCGCACCGACTCCTTTGTCTATGCCCTGCCGGGAGATCCGCCATGAGCCTGAACCCGAGCAGCCCGGAGCTGCTGGCGCTGTTTGAGACCTACACGGCAAGCCCCGCGAGCATGGGCGCTGCCTTGAGCGCTGCCACGGCCCAGTCGCTGGCGAACGACCCGTTGATTGTCGCCACCGGCACCGACATGGCGATTTTTCCGGGCAACGGGCAAGACCCGTCGGTCGAGAGTTTCCGCCTGTCCACACGCGGCTTCAAGGAACTGGCCGGCATCTCCCACCTGGGGCCGGCGCTGGCCACGCTGGTGCGCCTGCGCGAACTGGGCGCTGCCAGCAGCGTTTGGCAGAGCGAAGCCGCGCGTTTGCTTAAAGCGGTCGAAACAGCACGCGCCGCCAATTCTGTGGCCTTGTGGCGCGACACCCTGGCCGTCAAGGCCTTTGCCGGCCGCGAAACCGCCATCGCTGCGATGGTCGACTACGCCTGTGCGCTGACCGTGCGTTACCTGCACCGCGTCATGGAAGACGAAACCCTGCTCACCGGCGCCGACCTGCGCCAGCAGTTCCTCGAAGGCACGGGCGGCGCCGTTGCCGCCAGCGTGCCGTTCAACAAGGTGATGGTTGCCACGTTTTTCCTGGTGGGCATGGACATTGGCCACCGCGTCATCGGCTGGTTTGACCGCTACGCCATTGACTGGCGCCGCGCCATGGTGCTGGTCTGCGGCAAGGCCGGCCGCCCGACCGCCGGCGTGACCTGGACCACCAACTCGATCTGCGCCATGATCCTCGGTGCCTCGCGCCACCAGTTGCCGCTGGAGCGCCTGTACATCGCGCCGCACGCGCCCGGTTTTGTGGTCACCACGCCGGGTGATGTGAGCAGCGCACGCGCGTTCGAGAAGCCCCTGCGCGAGTTGTGGGCCTACACCCGCGCCATTTCAGACCTCGGCCCGCTGATGTTCGAAGGCTACCCGGCCTACGAGCCGGGCGCAGCCGCCCTCCCGGTGCTGGCGCCGGATACAACGCGCCTCAGCGAGTTGCCGCAGATTCGCGACGCCGATGACTGGCGCGCCATGGTGACGCGCCTGCGTGTTGCCGTGGAAGACCCGCGCCAGTTGCTCTCGGGCGCGGTGACCGACTTCGCCGTCAGGCAATTGACGGAACACGGCAACGACCCGACCCGCGTGACAGTACCCGGGCTGGACGGTGCTTCATACCCAATTTGGGTATGAAAATGCTCAAACTGGCAGAAAAGCCAAAATATTTGACAAAATCAGCCACCAAGTCACGGATATATTTGATTTATTGCTATTAATAATATAGCAAACACCCAACTTCAACGAGCCAGGTTGGCCCGATCTGGCGAGCCGCCCGGTCAAGCGACCAAGCGGCCGCTGTGTTTAAGCCACAGCCTTGAGCGACGGCCGCGCCTGCTGCGCGTGGGATGGGAATCGCTGTTCAATCGACGCCAGAATGCCCGCAGCATCCAGCCCGTGCATCGCCATCAGCTTCACC
>JANMMR010000657.1:0-6639 GCA_031373455.1 Rhodoferax sp. | reverse complement strand
ACCCTCTCCATGCCGCCGAAAGCCGCCGCCGAAGCGCTGGAGTCGGGCCAGGCCGAGCTGGCGGTGGGTTTCTTTCCAGACTTGCAGAAAGCGGGCTTCTTCCAGCAAGCGCTGTTTCGCACCTCGTACACGTGTATCGGCTGTGCCAACTGGCGCAGCAGCGACAGTACTGGCAGCAATGGCAGCAGCACCCGCCTGAGCCTGAAGCAGTTTCTGGCCGCCCGGCACATCGTAGTTCGCCCGGAAGGCCGCGAGCATGCGTTTGACCGCTGGCTGCAGGACAAAGGCCACCGGCGCCAGGTGACGCTGGAGCTGTCGCACTTCATGAGCCTGCTGGCCATCCTGCCCGACAGCGACCTGATCGCCACTGTGCCCGACGATATCGCTGCGGCTGTGGCCCGCCATATCAAGATCAGTCGCCTCGAACTGCCCTTCAAGCCGCCGGTGATCGAGGTGCAGCAATACTGGCACCGCCGCCTGCAACACGACCCCGCCAACCGCTGGCTGCGCGGTGTGTTTCATGCGGTGAACCGGCGGGATTCAAGCTGAGGCAAGTTGGCATTCTGCCCCCGCGCGGCGACCGGGCAATGCGCATGGGGTTTTGGGGAGTCAAGTCAGCAGACTGCGGTTTGATTTCACTCACCAGCCGAGCGACTTTGCCGATACAAAAATACCATGGAAGCCCTCATGAACCCTGCACGGAAATTTGATGATCGCCACCGGGCCATTTTGAATGTTGGCGGCATCCAGAATGACCAGGTCTGTCCGGTTTTCCGAGCGCCTTCCCACCATCGTGAGCAGCCAGCCCTCGCCTTCGGGGGCATCCGCGCTTTTGGGCACAAAGCACGGCTCTTCGGGCGCTGCATTGGGCCCGGCGTAAAAAAAGTTCAGCTTGTCTTTGGCTTCGTCAAAATGCCCGAGACAAGTAAAAGGTGGGCCTTTGGACGCCAGCGGCAGCATGGGCCCCAGGGTTGGATTGAAGGTTCCAAAGTAAAAGTGGTTGGTGCGCTTCATGGCATAACGCGGGTCGATGACGGGCATCTCGCCAATGTGGTTGATCAGGCGTTTGATGCTGAATTCGTCGCGTGGATCTGCAAGGTCAAATGACCAGCGTTCACCAAAGGGCGGTTTCTCTTTGGCATCAGGGTCGTGCAAATCAGGAAACTGGCTGAGCCAGCCAGAGCCCGTGACGAAGTGATCCAGGTTCAGCACAGACCCTTCTTCCCACGCGTTGAAGGTGTGGGTTTGCATGGCGACTTTGGGGCAGGTGTACCAGCGAATGGCCTTTACGCCTTCCTTGCGGGGAATGATGCCAATCATCGTTTTCTTGGTGGAATCCCAATGAAAGAACGGCTCACCATTTTTGACGCGTTCCCAATCGCAGACCATCGGGCAAATTGTGAAAGCAATGAAGTTGCGCGAAACGTGGTAGTCGTGAATCATCGATGGGTAAGGCGCTTCAAACACTTCGGTGCGAACGATGTCGCCTGCCGGTGAAATGGTGAAAATCTCAACCTCGTTGCTCGCGACGCCCCCCGTGTTGTAGCCGAAACCTATGGCTTCACCGGTTTCCGGGTCCAATTTGGGGTGAGCTGTGAAGGTTTTGCTTTTGAGCTGCCCATTGAAATCCCACAAACCCAGCGTTTCAAGCGTGTGGGGGTCAAGTTCCATCGGCCGTTGAGATTCTTTAAGGGCAAACAGTTTGCCGTGGTGCCACATGACCGACGTGTTGGCGGTGCCATTGTCTTTGCCAGCCACCAAGGGATCATCGGTGAATGAATTTCGATAGGCACCGAACAGTGCGCGCCGGGCCTTTCTTTCCAATGCCAGCTTTTCAGTTTTGACGTAGCGGGTTTTCAAATCGGCGTGACCATTTTCGAAACGCACCATGTGAATCATGCCGTCGCCATTGAGGAACAGGTCTTTGCCATGCAGTGGCGGGTATTGCGGATCGGCGCTGTTGCGGTAGTAGGCACCGTTGAGTTCAGGTGGAATGGTGCCTTCGACCTCCAGGTCATACACGTCGGTCTCGATGCGCACGGGCGCTGAGTAGCCTCGGTAGATCAGGATATCCGGAAATTTAAGACCATCGCCTTGTTGGGGTAACTCGGTTTTCGCACTCACGGTCTCCCGTTGCTGGGGCGTTGCAATATCCTCGATGAGTGAGGGGTCGATGGCGTTAATAGTGCTCATAAAGATGTCTGACGGTTAAGGTGGGTTCAGTGTGGAGTTACGGTGCGTTCAAACGAACATCTTCAGCAAACCCATGGGGGTGGGTGGCCTTGGGATCGAGAATTTCACATCTTTCCAATCGGCAGCGGCTGGACGTGCCAGACAACGCTGGTGCCATTCATTCACCCGAGGCCAGGCGGCCAGCGAGATGCCGCACTGGGGTGCCAGGTCCATCACCGTGGCAATGTTCAGGTCTGCCACGGTGAAGCGCTCGCCAAGCACATGGGCTCGGGATGAAAGGTGCGCATCAAGCACTTTGAACGGACGGTCCAGTTTGCCAATCGCCATCAGCGCCTGCTCCTCATCGCGGGAACCCTCAGCAAACAAGGCGCGGTTGACCGATGCGAAAAGCAGGGGTTTTTCGATTTCGCTCATCACCCAAAAACTCCATTGCGCGGCCAATGCGTCTTCTTTGTCATAGGCCGGGCCCAGCTCCTTGCCGTATTTTTTGGCCAGGTAGAGGTTGATGCCCAAGGACTCAAACAACACAAATCCATCGTCAATCAGCACCGGGACACGCCCGTTGGGGTTGATTGCCAGGAACTCTGGCTTGTGGGTGCTGCCATCAAAGAAATTGGTTTGAACGTGTTCGAAAGCAAGACCGCATTCCTTTAGCATCCAAACCACGCGATGCGCGCGCGACGCCATGGAGCCATACAGTGTGATCATCAGGATTGCCTTGAGTGAATGACGGTTGCCGACATAATTTGTGGTTTGTAATTGCCACAGTTGACCGGCTTAAAATTTGCGATGCGTGGACAATATCGGGAAAAATCGCCAAGCAAAAACAGTTTGTCCCAATGATTCGCATCAGTCGAACCAATACCTGGGGATTACCCTTTAATCCTTCTTAAAAAAAGCCCATGAGACTGGACCGTTTTGACCTGAATTTGCTGGTGGTTTTGGATGCCCTGCTGGAGGAACGAAACGTCACCAAAGCCAGTCAGCGCGTTCACATTGGGCAGTCGGCGGCCAGTGGCGCATTGGCGCGTTTGCGCGAGTACTTTGGCGACGAGCTGCTGGTGCCGGTGGGGCGACGTTTGGTTTTGACGCCACTGGCAGAAAGCCTTGTCATGCCGGTGCGCGACACCTTGCTGCAGGCGCGCGCAACCATTGCCCGCAAGCCCGGGTTTGACCCGGCGAGCGCCGAGCGAAGTTTTTTGATTTGTGCATCGGACTACGCCAGCACCGTGCTGCTGGCCGACACGGTGCGGCGCGTTGCGAATGCGGCACCGCGCGTGATGCTTGACATCCGCAGCCCGATGCCCAACGCGCTGGAGGTTTTTGAGCGGGGTGACATCGATTTTCTGGTTATGCCCGAACCCTATATGAGCGCTTTTCCAGAGCCCAAAACCCGCTTGTTTGAAGACACCCATGTCTGCATGGTCTGGTCAGACAATCAGTTTGTGGGCAAGACCTTCACCTTTGAGCAATACATGGCTCTGGGACACGTCGCCGTGCATTTTGGCGACAAGCAAAGCTTGGCTTTTGAGGAGTGGTTTTTACCCCGAGCGGGCCAGCAGCGCAGGATTGAGCTGTTGGTGGACAACTTCAGCATCCTGCCGCAAGTGTTGTTGGGCACCAACCGGGTCGCAACGCTGCATCGGCGCCAAGCCGAGCATTTTGCACAACACTTGCCGCTTCGGCTGATCGACACACCTTTTGAAATGCCACCCTTGATAGAGATGCTGGCCTGGCCGCTCCACATGGCGCACGACCCAGCCCATGTTTGGCTGCGCGGCGTCGTCAACGCCTGCGTGGCAGACCTGCCGGCTGCCACCTCAAATGCGAGCGCCAAAACCGCAAGCGTCAAACGTCGGCGCTAAAGCCCGAAGCCTTGACAATGGCGCCCCAGCGTTCATAGTCAGATCGGGCCAGTTGATCCATCTCTTGCGGCGTGGAGAATGCGGCCTCAATGCCCAAGGTCGCAACACCCTGAACATAGGCCGTGCTTGACAGCGCCGTGCGAATCAACGGCAACACCCTGGCCGTGACCTCGGCACTTGCATTGCCTGCAATGTAGATTCCAAACCAGTCGCGCAAGTCCAGGCCCGAGACATTTTGTTCGGCAAACGTTGGCGTGTCAGAGGCAAACCTTGAGCGGGCAGGGCCAGTTGACGCCAACAGGCGCAGTTTGCCTGCTTTGGCGGGCTGAACCAGGTCGCCCAAGGTGAGGATCAGGGCGCTGATCTGGCCGCCAATCAAGTCATTCAGCGCGGGCGCACCGCCACGGTAAGGAACATGGGTCATGTTCAGGCCGAGTTTACGGCTCAGGAAATCGCCCACAAAATGAGGCGGCGCACCGGCCGCCGGCGACCCGTAAGTGACCCGGCCTTCATTGGCCTTGGCCCAACTTGTAAAGTCTGCCAATGTTTTGACTTCAGCGGGTACGCCAGCGCCCACTGCAAAGCCAAAGTCGATCAAGGCGGCCAAGCTTAACGCCGTGAAGTCTTTGAACGGATCGTAGTTGGACCTTTTGAAGGTGTGCGGGTTGATCGTCAATACGCCGGCGGGGTTCATCAGCAATGTCAATCCGTCGGGCGGGCTTTGTCGCGCGATGTCCACAGCAATGCGCCCAGCTGCGCCAGGCCGGTTATCGACGATCACCGCCCTGGCCAGTTTGCCTGTCAGTTGTTCGGCCAGGCGACGCGCGATCAGGTCGATTCCTCCACCAGGCGGAAAACCAACCAGGATCCGGGCTGATTCTGGCAAGCTTTGCGCCTGCGCTTGGGTGCGCCCCAGCACGCAAACAGACGATGCAGCGACGCCAAGTTGAAGGGCTTCACGGCGGGTGATGGGTTTCATGGTGTGCTCCTGGCAAAGTTAGATTTCAAAACCCCCGAAGATTACGAAGGCCGGCCAGGCTTGGGAAACAGTTTGTGCAGATGCCCTGCATTGAAGCAAGTGATACCAAGGGCTTACCCTCGATGGTGCCAATCACCGCTTGAGCCATGCGTGCGGTCATTTTTCACACTTCACTATTAATAGCAAACTATGTCCATTCCACGAGGGCTATCGCCCTGAATTTCATTAAAAATTGCCCGGCAACAGCAAAATTGCCATTTTATTAACACGGGTGTTAACTTTCAGCCGTGCTCTTAGGCTCGTCAAAACGCCCAAGGCAGGTGGCTCGGCTATGTGCGCCAGCGAGCGGACGCGAGAGCGCACGTTCAACTACAAACTATATAGTGCTGGTGCGCCGGTGTAACGCGCGGTCTGTGGCGATACCTTGTTTCACATCGACAGCGCCACTGGCCGCGTGATCGAAAAGCTTGATGCTTCGCGTCGCACCTATCGCTGTGCGTTCCAGGCGTCGCATACGCTGGATTTTCCCGGGCTGGCCGAGCGCTCGGCGTTGCGCAGCGGCTTGATTATTCAGCAGTGTGGCGCCGACTCAGCGAACGAGGTTCGATAACAGGATAATTGCAGCAACCCTCAGTGTTGGTGTGCCAGTATCCCGGCGGCAACGCTGAAGGGGAACAAGCGGGGCACATCCACTTCCGGGCCGACCGGGCTGTCCGGGACGACGTCGGCTGCAGCATAGACCGGCCCCGTACCCCCGTCTGCCATCATCTGAAACCGCGCCCGCTGCGCCTGCGCGCAAGTGCCCAGCACCCGCATCGCGCGCTCCACCACGGGCTGGCCGCTGACAAAGGGATTGGCCGCTGAAGGCGCCGCCGCCCGGGCCTTGAGCTTGGCCACGGTGCCGTCATAGCTGGGATGGTTGCTCAGGGGCACATCGATGCCCATCTCGGCCGCGATTTTGCGCATGCGCTCGGTCGCTGCAATGTAGCCATCCAGACGAGGCATGTCGCGCCCGAAATTGAAGGCCGTGCCACCCCAGATCATGGCCTTGTGCAGCTTGCCGCCGCTGCGCACGTCGAACACCGGCGAGATGGTTCCTAGCGTGTGGCCCGGCGTAATAACAAAGCGGATCGTGGCATCCCCCAGCGTAAGCGTGTCGCCGTCGTTCACGGCCATGTCGCGTTTGGGCGGGCGGTCCCAAAGTTTGGAGTCAAACTCCAGGCCGGTCTCCATCATCTTCCAATCAATCTCGCTGGCTACCACACGAGCGCGGTAGCGATCAGCAATCATCTGTGCCCCGCCGTAATGGTCGCCATGCCCATGAGTGACCAACACATAGCGGATCTGCGCCGGATCGAGCCCGAGGCGGCGCATGCCGCCCAAGATAAGCTCGGTGGCTTCCTTGGTGTTGTTCAACGCATCGATGAGGATGAGGCCCTCACTGGTCTTGAGCACCCAGGCGCTGACCCAGGTGGAGCCCACGTAATACAGGTTATCGAAGGCCTGTCCCGGCTCGGGCGGCGGCTGGTTGATGAGCTTGGCTAGACCCTCGTCCATGGCCGCACTGGGCGCTGCGCGTACGGCGGGTTGAGGATTGCAAAT
>JANMMR010000636.1:0-3924 GCA_031373455.1 Rhodoferax sp. | reverse complement strand
CCGGCAGGGGGCTCCAGTTTGATGAATGCAGTTGACGACTTTCTTTTTTTGAATACCGGCTGTGGCCGCATTGATGCAGGTGATTTATGAACTTTGACATTTCAGACGAACAGCAGCAACTCCGCGACGCAGTCGCCAAGTGGGTGGAGAAGGCCTATACCTTTGAGCGTCGCCGAAAAATTGCCGACGCAGGCGGCTACTCGGCCGAGGCTTATGGCGAATTGGCCGAGCTCGGCCTGTGCGGCCTGTATGTGCCCGAAGCCGATGGTGGCCTGGGCATGGGGCCGGTGGAAGGCATGGTGGTGATGGAAGAGCTGGGGCGCGGCATCGTCTGCGAACCATTGACCCAGGCGCTGATCACCGGTGGTGTGCTCGCGGGTTATGCCCCGGCCGACGTGAAAGCGGCTTGGTTGCCCAAAGTTTCAAGCGGCGAAGCGCTGGTGGTGCTGGCCTACCAGGAGCGTGCGGCGCGTTACAGGCTTGACGTGTGCGCCGCTTCGGCCAAACTCGATGGCGGAAAATGGACCGTGAGTGGTGCCAAGAGCTTGGTGCCGGTAGGTGACAAAGCCCAGGCGTTTCTGGTGCCCGCGATGGCTGCCGGAAAGATGGCGATGTTTTTGGTCGACGCGGCGGCAGCCGGTGTGGCAGCGCGCGGTTACGGCACGCAAGACGGCGCTCGCGCGGCTGAAGTCACATTCACTGACGCGCCCGCCACACTCGTCAGCGCCGACGGCCTGGCCGCACTGGAACATGCAGTAGACATCGGCATCGCCAGCCTGTGCGCAGAAGCCGTAGGCGCGATGGAGAAAACCCTCGCCATCACCGCCGAATACCTCAACACGCGCAAGGCTTTTGGCGTCACCATCGGCACGTTCCAGGCGCTGCGCCACCGCGCCTCCGACATGAAAATGGAGCTTGAGCTGGGCCGCTCCATGAGTTATTACGCCACGCTGAAACTCAACGCCCCCGCGCCCGAGCGCCGCGCTGCGATGGCCCGCGCCAAATACCAGCTGTGCAACTCGATGCGTTATGTCGGCCAGCAGGCGGTGCAACTGCATGGCGGCATCGGCGTAACAGACGAGTACATCATCAGCCACTATTTCCGCAAACTCACGCAGATGGAAATGAGCTTTGGCGACAACCTGCACCACCTGGGTGAAGTCTCCCGCCACATGCAGGACACTGCTGGTGTTTTTGCGTAGTATTTGCGTAGTTTTTGCTTAGTATTTCCAGTTTGATAACGGGCGCATCCACGCCCACACAGGAGCTTCCCATGAATTCACGCCGTTTATTTTTGGGCGGCCTTGCCGCTGCTGCCGCGCTGCTGGCCGGCTGTGCGACTGGTCCCACAACGCTGCCGCTGGAAGAAACTCCGGCCATCGTTTTTGTACATGGCAATGGCGACACCGCCGCGTTGTGGCAAACCACCCTGTGGCGTTTCGAATCCAACGGTTGGCCGCGCGCCCGGCTCCATGCCATCGAGGTGCCCTACCCGTCGGCGCGTGCCGACAACAGCAAGGCACAACCAGGCACCACGTCAAGCGAAGAGAACATGGCTTACCTCAAGAGCCAGGTCGACAAGGTTCTCAGGGCCACTTCCACCAGCAAAGTGGTTCTGTACGGCAATTCGCGCGGGGGCAACGCGATCCGCGACTACATCCAGAACGGCGGCGGAAGCAACACCGTGTCGCATGCCATTTTGGGAGGAACACCGAACCATGGCGTGTGGGCCATCAAGGGGTTTCGCGAAGGCAACGAGTTTTCCGGCACCGGGCCGTTTTTGACCGGCTTGAACGCACCCAAAAACGCCAATGGCGATGAGGTCACCGGGCCGGTCAAGTGGATGACGATCCGCTCCGACAACAACGACAAGTTCGCCCAACCCGACGGCCTGTGGATCGGCGCCAAAGGCACCGCCACCAACGTCACCTTCGCCGGGCCGGAACTCAAGGGCGCCACCAATGTGGTGATCCCGCGCATCGACCATCGGGAAACCTCTTACTCACCCCAGGCGTTCGAAAACGCCTTCCGCTTCATCACCGGCAAGGCGCCCGCAACCACGGCCATCACCAAAGAGGCGAGCATCGCGCTGTCCGGCAATATCACCGGCCGGGGCGTTGTCTCGCTTGACCCCAAATCGGGCAACGACTTCAACAACCTGCCGATTGGCGGCGCTACGCTGGAGATTTTTGCCACCGACGCCACCAGCGGCGCCCGCCAAGGCGCAGCGGTGTACACCAAGACCGTTGGCGGCGATGGCGAATGGGGGCCGTTTACCGCGCAATCCGGCGTGCAATACGAGTTTGTCGTCGCCGCACCCGGCTACACCACCACCCACATATACCGCAGCCCGTTTCCGCGCTCGAGCACCATCGTTCACCTGCGTCCCGATCGCCTCTCGGATGCCGACAAGGCGGCCCAGTCGGTCGTGACCCTGTTTCGTCCGCGCGGCTATTTCGACGCTGAACGCGACAAAATCAGCCTGGACGGCAAAACCGCGCTGCCGGGCGTTCCACCCACAGGCGCCGGCGTGGCCAGCTCAAAACTCGTGGTGGCTCAAGCGGGTGTGCGAACGATTCAGGGCGAGTTCAACGGTGAGCGCATTGTCGGCCGGACCTGGCCTGCGGCGGAAAACCGCTCCGTGATTCTCGAGATCACGCAGTAACTGCTGCGCTCGGCTGGGGCAGCCCCTCAGCCAGCCCAGGGCGGATGCCTCCGTGTCACCCGCCGCGAACCAGCATCCGCCACTTTGGCAAACGCGCGGCGCGCGGCTCCTTCTTTACCTGCGGCATCCGCCCTGGACTGGCTGAGGGGCATGGGTAGTCATTTGGGAAATGGGAGACCCTGCGCTTTCGCGCGCTTATTGTGGCGACAAGATAAAACGCACTTGGTTGGGCTTACCGGCTGGCGTCATCTCAAAGTCATGGGGAAACTTCTTAAAAAGCTTGGTTGAGGGGGCGCTCTTTGCCAGCAATTTTTCGTCGTGCAGAACCTTGGCCACGTCCCCCAACGGTTGCCATTGGCCAGTCTTCAAATTTGGTACCGCAGACAGAATTCGAGAAACTGTATCGGCGTCGATTGCTGTGGCTGCCGCATTTTTGACAGGCACTTTTTTGGCGGGCACTGTCCTGGCGACGGCTGGTTTGGTCGTGGGAGCTTTCGCGGCAGGTGCTTTTGTTGCGGCCTTCCTGGTCGCGGCACGAACGGGTGACGCCGCCTCGGGTTTGCCTACAACCATTTTGGGGGAATCTACTTGATCGGCGCCGACATAAAACACTTGATCGTAGGCTGGCACGGCGTCCTGTGCCATCTTTCCCCGCTCAGTGACGCAAACGACTTTGATACCACGCTCCCGAAGGCGCACGACCAGGGGCACAAAGTCCAGATCGCCTGAACCGATGACAAGCACCTTTGGTCGGGGAGCCAAACATGCCAACTCCATCGCATCCACTGCCAGCGACATATCGGTGGTGTTCTTGGGGAGCGGCAGATTGACGAATAGACGAACAGCCCAAAGGCGCAATGTGTCTGCCAAACCTTTGAGATTTTCGGCGCTGCCATAGGCGCGACGAATGGCGATTGGCCCTTCATTACGCTCAAGCAACGTCAACGCCTCATCAATCCATGCCGGTGATGAGAGGTTGTCGGCATCAATCAGAAAAGCAATCATTGGAATTTCTCACTTGGTTTTACCGCAACTCGGCGGCCACAGCACCTCATGCCCCTCAGCCAGCCCAGGGCGGATGCCGCAGGTAAAGAAGGAGCCGCGCGCGTGGGGTTTACTACTTGGGAGAGTATTTGTCGCGGCGGGTGACACGAAGGCATCAACGATGCCGGCGACGAGCAGCGGGAGTTTGGAATTCATGCAGTGTTGCCAGTTTCCAACGATGCGCCCGGACAACAGGTCCGCTTTTCGTTCAAGGC
>JANMMR010000613.1:0-7055 GCA_031373455.1 Rhodoferax sp. | reverse complement strand
CCCTTCGCCATCTTGCATCCATCTGAATCCCGCCGCGCCGTCTCGTCAATTCATCATACCCAAATTGGGGTTTATTGAACGAGATTTATCGACTTGGCACCAAATCCTGGAAAAAATTGGCCACTAAGTCACGTATTTATTGAATACTAAGCTATATATATAATAGCAACCGCAACTGGAAAGCAACCCGGACAAGGCCTGGCCCATTTGTCGTCGCCCCACTTTCCCTTCAGCATTTGACCACCAGTCCAACTACCAGGATCAGGTCGATGGGGCGCTCGGCGCAGCGGCATAAAGGCGGAGCAGTCGGCCTGAATCGGAGTATTTAGCCGCTGCGGGGGACAGCCGCGCAGCTGAGCGCCCCATCGGCCTGAACCCGCCACCTAAGCGACACGCCAGCCTGCTTTTTTGAGCCTTACGTGCGGCCCGGCACGCCCACTTCACGAGTGAGCTGGAAACGGAAAAAGTACTGGCAATTAACGCTACGTGCCGCTGGAAGACGCAAGGCGCCTAGAGATGAAGCTCTAGGAAACAGGCGCCATTTAGGGTGTGCCCACTAGGGGTAAGCGCGAAAATTCCCCCATCGACATCAACCATCCCAGAAGGATTTCCCCATGACCGCACAAAACCTGTCTTCCGTTGCCACCAGCCTGATCCAGACCTATGGCAACACCGCCAAAAACGTCGTCAACGCCTACCGCGTGGGCAACGAGCGCGTAGCCGGCCTGGTCGACCAGCGCTGGGAAAGCGCCGTGCAGAAATCGGCCAAGCGCCTCAGCGCCGAAGTGCGCAGCAATGCCTTGTCGGCCGAGAAAAAACTCAGCGGTTATTACATCAAGGGCATCACGCTGTACAGCGATGGTGCAGACATGGCCATCAGCCGCGCCGTCACGCTCGCCGCCAAAGGTGTGCAGCAGGTTGCCGCCAACGCCACCCGGTTTGAAAAAGCCACTGGCAGCCAGTCACTCAACAAAATCGCCGTGGCCGCCGTGCCAGCGGTGGTTGCCGTGAGCAAGGTTGCCGAAAAGATCGAAGCGCGTTCCACGCAGTTGGTCAAAGCCGCAGCTGGCAGCAAAGTGGCTGCCACGGTTTCGGCCGTGAAGCGCCGCGCCCGCAAAGCGGCCTGAGTTTCCAGCACCCCGGTCCCCAGGCTGGGGGCCAACCGGTCAGCCCGGAAAGGGCTTGACCGGCAGAACAGCCGGGTTCGGCTCTTCGGGGATGTGCGCCACATTCAGCACCATGGCGATGAGCGTGAAATACCCCACGATGCCGACCAGGTCGACCACGCCCTGCTCACCCAACACGCCCGCGCAGGCGGCGTAACTGGCGTCACACACGCCTTTTCGCGCTGTGAGTTCTGCCACAAAGTCGTAGACCACGGCTTCGTCGGCGGCCATGGCAGCAGGCCGGCGCCCGTCGCAGAGCGCGTCAATGGTGTCTTGAGAGACACCCGCCTTGAGCGCCAGCGGCACATGCACAAACCATTCGAATTGCTGCGTCCAGTCGCGTGACACGATGAGTGTGGCGAACTCCGACAGACGCGGCGGCACCTGGCTGCCAAACCGCAGGTACTCGCCAACTTTCTGCAGCCGCGCCATGAGGTCGGGGCTGCGCATCAGCGCGATGAACGGCCCTTTGACACCTTTGCGCGGCCCGGCGATCAGCTCGTCGGCCGCTGCGCGCTGGGCGTCAGTCATGGCGTCGCGGGCCAACGGCGGCATGCGGATGTGGTTTGTTGTCATGTTTTCTCCTTCACGGCATGGATGGACGGGTGCCACGCATCAGCGGGCACGGGAAGCAGCGGCGCCCGGCCCCACGGCCAGAACGAGGGCGCAGGCCAAGAGCACGGCAGTGGCAACCAGACTCGGGAACAGGATGGCATTGCCAACGACGGCGTTGCCGCGCGCCGAACCCCAGCCGACGAGCAAGGGCCCGAGCAGTTGCCCGAGCGCGAAAGCCGCCGTCATGGCCGCAATCAGCCGCGCGGGTGGCCCCTGCGCGATGCGCCGCCCCTCCTGGAAACCCGCCATCGTCATGACCATGAAGGTGCCGCCGACACACAGGGCTGAGAGCCCGATCGCCGCGAAACTCGCCGACACCGCCGGCACCAGCACACCGGCCGCCATCACCAAGAGGCTCCAGATGCACACCGTACGCGGCGCGATCAGCCGCAAGCGGCGCGTTACCAGCACCGTGGATGCGGCAGCGGCGGCGCCGAAAAACGGCCAGGCCCAGCCGAACACCAAAGGGTTGGCCGCCAGCGCGCGGGCCAGCGCTGGCAGGAATGTGGCAGGAATGATGTAGCCAAAACCAAAGCCGCCATACGCCAGCACCAGTGCCCATTCGTGCAATGACAGGGTTGACTTGGCATTCGAAGCACTGGCTGCTTGAACACTGCTGTCTTGCACGCCCCAGGCGGCCGCGGTGACGGCAAACGCCATCACACCCAACACCAGCCACGCGGCCGCCGGACGCAGGCCAGCGCTGGCGACTGCAAGCGCAACAACACCGGCCAGCACGATGCCAAAACCCACCCCTGAAAAAACCCAGCCGGCCAGATCGGCGCGGCCTGCGGCAGCCAGCGCGCCCAGCGCCCAGGCCGAGGTGCCCACGAGCACGAAGGCGCTCGCCGCGCCCGCCAGAAACCGCAGGGCGATCCACGCCAGGTCATGCCGGCCCAAGGCCATGGCGGTGGTGGTGACGGCCACCACCAGCAGGCCCCAGCGCAGCGCGTTGCGGGCAGACGGCATGAGCGCGTAACTGGCCAGCGCGCCCACCAGATACCCCAGGTAATTGGCCGTGGCGAGCCAGGCGCCTTGCGCGAGCGTGAGGCCGTCTTGCTGCTGCATCAAGGGAAACAGGGGCGTGAAGGCGAAGCGGCCAATGCCCATCGCCGCCACCAGACAGGCCAGGCCCAACACAGTGACGGCCGTGATCGACAGCGGATTTGCGATGGGGGACTGGGTTTGCATGGCAGGCAGGGTCGGCGCTCAGAGGTGGCCCGGAGGCGGGTTGCGGGTTGAGAATCCGGAAGGCTGATTCGCTTGCTACTTTTTTAATAGCAAACAATGACCATTTCACGTGACTTCATTGCCATTTTTCCCACTATTTCTTCAAAAATCTCCAAAACCAACAAAATAATTAACATCCATGTTAACTTATATTGAATAAATTAATACCCATGTTAATTATCCTCATAGTAGCCGCTAACCCGCCGCCGCGCTGGCCTTGCCAATCTCGTTGCTGCCCTGCGCAGCGCCGCTTTGCGGCACGATGTCGCCCGCGCGCGCGGTGACGTCATTCAATCGCGCTGCCAGGCGCTCGGGCGTAGAGGCATCGCTGCCCAGCCAAACGCCTTGTGTGAGTGTGATGTGCGCCGCTTCGAACGTGCCCGCTCCCGCGCCCAGGATTGCGCGGCTGGGCGCGTTACGCGAGGCCAGCACCAGGAGGGCCGGCACCACGGCTTCGGGTGCGAGCGCCTTGAGCACGGCTTCGGTCATCAGTTCCTCGGTCATGCGGGTGGCGGCGGTGGGCGCCAGGCAGTTCACGCGGATGTCATTTTTCGCCCCCTCGATCGAGAGCGATTGCATCAGTCCCACCAGCGCCATCTTGGCGGCGCCGTAGTTGGTCTGGCCGAAATTGCCAAACAGGCCGCTGCTGGAGGTGGTCATCACGATGCGCCCGTATTTCTGCGCGGTCATGTGCGGCCACACCGCCTTGCAGCAATGCACCGCGCCCATCAAGTGCACGTCCATCACGAGGCGGAAATCGGCGATTTCCATCTTGGTAAAACTTTTGTCGCGCAGGATGCCGGCGTTGTTGACCAGAATGTCCACGCGGCCCCAGGCGTCCACCGCCTGCTGCACCATCGCCTGCACCGCGTCGTAGTCTGTGACCGAAGCGCCGTTGGCCAGCGCCTCGCCGCCCGCCGCCCTGATTTCATCCACCACACTTTGCGCCGCGCTGGCCGAGGCGCCGGTGCCGTCGCGCGCGCCACCCAAATCATTCACCACCACTTTGGCGCCGCGCCGGGCCAGCGCCAGCGCGTGCAGGCGGCCCAGGCCGTTGCCCGCGCCGGTGACGATGGCGACCTGGCCGCTGAAATCAATTGCCGATTCGTTGCCCATGAACTTCCTCTTTGTTGGTGGCTGACAAAGCAGGAAGTTTACGGTGTCAAGAAGTGGCGGCGCTAATACAACCCGGTGATCCTTCCAGCGTCGTCCACGTCGATGTGTTCTGCCGAGGGCACTTTGGGCAGGCCGGGCATGGTCATCACGTCGCCGCAGACCATCACCACGAACTCGGCGCCGGCCGCCAGGCGCACCTCGCGGATCTGCAGGCTGTGGCCGCTGGGCGCGCCGCGCAGTTTGGCGTCGGTTGAAAACGAATACTGGGTTTTGGCGATGCACACCGGGAAGTGGCCGTAGCCGCTTTGCTGCAATTTTTCAATCTGCGCCTTGATCTTGTCATTGGCCGTGACTTCGGACGCGCCGTAAATCGTGGTGGCAATGGTGCTGACCTTGTTCCACAGGGACATATCGTCGTCGTAGACAAATTTGAAATCGCTGGGCTGGTCGCACAGCGCTACCACCGCCTGCGCCAGTGTGGTTGCGCCCTTGCCCCCTTCGGCCCAGTGCCGCGCGAGGATCACTTCCACACCAAACTTGGCGGCGCTGGCGCGCAGCAACTCGATTTCAGCAGCGGTGTCTTCGGTGCGGTTGTTGATCGCCACCACACACGGCAGGCCGTAATGCTCGCGCACATTGTGGATGTGGCGCTCCAGGTTCACCAGGCCCTGGCGCAGCGCCTCCACGTTTTCCACCCCGCAGTCTTTCACGTCCACGCCGCCGTGGTACTTGAGCGCCCGCACCGTGGCCACCAGCACCACGGCGTCGGGCCGCAGGCCGGATTTGCGGCACTTGATGTCGATGAATTTTTCGGCTCCCAGGTCAGCGCCAAAGCCGGCTTCGGTGACCACGTAGTCGGCCAGGCGCAAGGCGGTGGCGGTGGCGAGCACCGAGTTGCAGCCGTGTGCGATGTTGGCAAACGGGCCGCCGTGGATGAAGGCCAGGTTGTTCTCCAGCGTCTGCACGAGGTTGGGCGCCAACGCGTTTTTGAGCAGCGCCGCCATCGCGCCGTGGGCTTTGAGGTCGCTGGCGTGCAGCGGGGTTTGATCGGTGGTGTAACCCACAACGATGCGGCCCAGGCGCTCCTTGAGGTCATGGAGGCTCGTAGCGAGGCAAAAAATTGCCATCACCTCGGAGGCGACCACGATGTCAAAACCGTCTTCACGCGGGTAACCGTTGCCCGGCCCGCCCAAGGCTATGGTGATGTCGCGCAGCGCGCGGTCGTTCATGTCCACAACGCGTTTGAACACGATGCGCCGCACGTCAAAGCCCAGGGCGTTGCCATGGTGGATGTGGTTGTCGATCATCGCGGCCAGCAGGTTGTGCGCCAATGCAATGGCTGAAAAGTCGCCGGTGAAATGCAGGTTGATGTCTTCCATCGGCACCACCTGCGCCATGCCGCCGCCGGCGGCGCCGCCCTTCATGCCGAACACCGGGCCGAGTGACGGCTCGCGCAGGCACACCATGGCTTTCTTGCCAATGGCGTTGAGCGCGTCGCCCAGGCCCACCGTGGTGGTGGTTTTGCCTTCGCCCGCCGGCGTGGGCGAAATGGCTGTTACGAGGATCAGTTTGCCGTGTGGCTTGCCGCTGGTCTCCTTTTGCAGGGACGCGCAAAAATCAAGTGACACCTTGGCTTTGTAGCGGCCATAGGTTTCGAGTTCGGATTCGGGGATGTGGGCACGCTCGAAAGCCAGCTCGGTGATGCGGCGCTTGGAAGCGGCCTGGGCAATGTCAATGTCGCTCTTCATTAGGTCCGGTGGGGATGGCCCGTCACAGTTGGATGTCAGTGGCGATGCCGTCACTGTTTGGCACCAGTGTAAAGTCCCCGCGCGCAAGCGCCGCCGCCCATTCCACCGTGGCGGCCAATGCGCCGAACGGAAAAAAATGAAACCCGGCGAACCGGCAAGCCGGGTTGGCCAGGCGGGCCTGTGCCACGGCAACGACAATTTGGCCCGGCACCAGCCGTGTGGCCAGGCGAAACAGGCGCAGGCCCTGCCCCGCGCCCTGGCCCGTGAGCAGCTTCAATGACGCGCCAACACCGCAACTGCGGCCATATTTGATCAGGGTCGGGATCGAGGCCAGGCCCGCCAGACCGACCTCGACCGGTAACTGGTTGCCATCAGAACGAGCCAGGCGCTCCCAGGCCAGAACCGGCGCCGCCTCAAAACAGAACTGGGTGACCAGGCCGGTTTTGAGGGCGGGTGCATTGGCCGCTGCAAACGCGTTTTTGTGTTGCAAGGCTGCGGCCAACGCGGCGGCATCGATGTCGGGGCTGCCTTCCGGGTGCGCCGCGAGATTCAAACCCCGGATGCCGTGGCGCTGCAAAAACCCGCCCTGCAACACCTGCAGGCTGCTTTCAAACACACCGGCCGGGGCAGCATGAGAGCCAGCGACGAGCAAAATCTGGTCGACCATCGCTTCGCGCTGCAAGTCCGCCAGCAGCTGGTCCAGGCTCGATGCGCTGGTGATGGCCCGAGCCGCAATGTGGGGCACCGGCACCATGCCAAGCTCCCGTACGCGCACCGTCGCCTGCACGGTCTGGCCGGCCTGGTTGCCGGGCACCCAGGGAATGTAGATGCGGCTGTCCGCTGGCAATCCAGGCGGCAAGGTGCGTGTGCGGGCCAGCTCGCCAGTGGTCATCTCCACGCTGAAGGCGCGCATCAGGCGCGTGATTTCACGGGCAATTGGGTCAACCGCGCTGGCCGGCGGCACACCGGGCTCTGGCAGGCGGGTCTGCATGTCGGCACCCCAGGTCATGGCGGGTCAGCCGGGAAAACGGTTGCGCCAGATCACATACGACTCGTTGAGAAACCACAACTTACCGTGTTTTTGCAGCAACTCGCGAGTGGCTTCCAGGTAGAGCGGGTCGCCCATCACGGCAGCCAGGCGTTCATCTTCGATCTGCGCCACATAGCCGGCGTCGTTCCA
>JANMMR010000600.1:0-14221 GCA_031373455.1 Rhodoferax sp. | reverse complement strand
GAAAAATACGTGGGCTCGGTCATCGTCAACCAGGCCAACCAGCAGTTTTTTGAACCGGCGCCAGGCCGCAACTGGACGCTGGGTTTCCGGCTCGTCTTGCCACTTTAAGCCGCATCACGCCAACATCTACCCCAATTAATTTTTGCGGTTCAGGTTGGCAAGCGCACCGGCAGGTGCGTGATGCCGCGCACGAAGGTGGACAAGAGGCGTTTGGGTTCACCCATCACTTCGATTTTCTCAAACCGCGCGAGGATTTCTTCCCACAGGATCTTGAGCTGCATCTCGGCCAGGCGGTTGCCCACACAGCGGTGGATGCCAAAGCCGAAGGAGAGGTGCTCGCGCGGGCGCGGGCGATCGATGATGAAGTCGTTGGGTTTGGCGATCACTTCCTCGTCGCGGTTGCCCGAGAGGTACCACATCACGACTTTGTCACCCTTCAAAATCTTTTTGCCGCCCAGTTCCACATCCTGAAGCGCGGTGCGGCGCATCATGGGCAGAGGCGTCTGCCAACGGATGATTTCGGGCACCATGCTGTCGATGAGTTTCGGGTTGGCACGCAGCTTGGCCCACTCTTCGGGGAATTTGCTCATCGCCAGCATGCCGCCGCTCATCGAGTTGCGGGTGGTGTCGTTGCCACCCACAATCAGCAGCACCAGGTTGCCCATGTATTCCAGCGGCCCCATGTTGCGCGTGGCCGGGTTGTGCGCCAGCATCGAGACCAGGTCGTTCGATGGCGGTGCGTTCACGCGCTCGTTCCACAACTTGGTGAAGTACGCCAGCATCTTGCCAAGCTCCGCCTGGCGCGCCTCCTGCGACTCCACCAGTTTGTCCAGCTCGGGCACCGAGGTCGCCACGTCAGACCACCAGGTCAACAACTTGCGGTCTTCCATCGGGAAATCAAACAGTGTGGCGAGCATCATCGTGGTGAGCTCGATGGAGACTTTCTCGACCCAGTTGAAGGTTTCATCGCGCGGCAGTGAATCGAGCACGCGGCAGGTGCGCTCGCGGATCGTCGCCTCCATGGTGGCCAGATTGCCCGGGCCGACGATGGGGCTCACGGCCTTGCGTTGCACGTCGTGTTTGGGCTGGTCCATGGCGATGAACATCTGCAGGCGCTGGTCCAGCGGCAGGTTGGCCAGGGCAATGCCGCCTTGGGTCCAGTCGCTGGAATAAATGCCGTGGTTGGTGTCCACATGCATGATGTCCTTGTATTTGGTGATGTTCCAGAAGCGGTCGTAACGCGAGTTCACGGTGAGGTGAACCGGGTCGTCGCGGCGCAGGCGTTCGAAGAAGTGGCCGATGGTGTCGTTCTGGAACCAGTAGGCGTTGCTCACGTCGATCTCGTCGAGCGGAATCTCGAACGCTTCCTTGCGGCCGTAACTGCGGGTTTCGTAGGGATATTCCATGGCGGGTTCCTTGGGGCGGGACTGGCTCGGGCTCAGTGTTGACCTGCAGGCATCGTGACCACGAGGCCGTCGAGTGCGTCGGTCATGGCGATCTGGCAGGCCAGGCGGGAGTTGGGTTTGGTTTCAGCGGCGAAATCCAGCATGGCGATTTCCATGTCTTCCTGGCTCCCTGTTTTGCCCTGCCACTCGGGGGTGATGTAGACGTGGCAGGTGGCGCAGGCGCAGTTGCCGCCGCAGTCCGCGTCAATGCCGGGCACATTGTTGTCGATGGCGGCGCGCATCAGGGAGAGGCCGTTTTCTGCCGCGACCGTGTGGGCCGTGCCGTTGAATTCGATAAAAGTCACCTGGGGCATGCGGCCGGTCTCCTGTTGGGTGCCATCGATCGGATGGCAACGAAAAATGTGAAATTCATTGTATCGACGCTGCCTGTGCATCGAATGTCACCTGCGGGCCAACTGAGCGAGGACGCGTTGCGACCGAGCATGGGTGGCGCACCGGAGCGTTCAAATGGCAAAAACGGCACTAATATAGTGTAAATAAAATTTTATGATAAAATTTGAATATAAAATAGTTAAAAATAATATAAAATATATAGCAAAAAATTAATATTAATTGTGACTTCATTACACATAAATCAAGATGAAAATTTCATTAAATATTAATTAATGGTTCGTGGCACCTCCGCCTGTTCAATTTTGTCGATCATCAAATCTACAAAGTTGCCCTTGCCCAGCGTCACGCGCACTCGAACCGGCAGGTACTGCAGGCTCGGCGCAAACCACAATTCCGCCGTGATGGCACCACGCGGGTTTGCCAGCGGCCGGGGCGTGAGGTGGAAGGCGGCGATGGCACCCAACTGCGGTGTCTGCAAAGTCTCGACGTCGCCCACGTCGTAAACCCATTCGTCAAGACCGCCCGGGCGGCCGAGCCAGACACGCACCGGGACTCCCGCGGCCAATACCGTGCGCCCGGTGGAGAAGCGGTGTGCCAGCTCGACGAACTGGCTCACCGTGTCTTGCGCGCCAGCCGGCAACACAGCCTCCCGGCCGTCTTGAAACCGCACAAATCCATCGCCAAAATCTGCGCGGCGCAAGCCACCCGGCACCTGCTCTTCATAAACGCGTGGCAGCAGGCCTGCCGGTGTTGCCTCACCCTGGCTGGTGAGCGTGGCCAGTGTCAAACCGGCAGCGCTCACGCTCAGGCGCACCTGGTAGCTGGACTTGTCGCGTTGCCATTGCACGCGTGCACTGCCGTGCAACTCGCTCTGGTAAAACCCGCCCAGGCGGTAACTCAGGCGGGTGTCCAGCGGCCAGGAACCCAGCGGGTCGGGTGCGGGGGCTGCCGTTTGGGCAAGGGCAGAGGGTGGCTCGGGGGGCGCGTCAGCGGGCGGAGTTCCGGCGGCCACAGTTTCGGCCGGCAAAGTGTCTGCGGCGGTTGCAACAGCGGGAGGTGCATCGACAGGCTTTGGCGAATCCGGCAGCGCGACTGCAGAGCGTGTCTCAGATTCGGGCGCTGACGCCGCAGCGACGGGCGGCGATGCCGCTGGCGACTTTTCCACAGTGCGGGTGCTTGCCGTTTTTCGCTGTGGCGAGGGAGCGGGCGAAGTCGGCAGCGTCTGCGTGGCGGGCGGCGCGGCGGGCTGCAACAGCCGGGTGAAGAGGGGTTCGGCCATCTGTACCAGCGGCCGCACCGGAGGAAATTGCTCGCGCAGCCAGCTCAAAGTAGCCCAATGCACCAGGCTCACGGCCACCAGCAAGGGCAACAGGCGGGACATCAGCGGTGGGGTCATGGCAGGTTGGGGGGCGGCCGCCAATTGTCACCCTCTGTTGTGGTTCACTCAAACGGCGATGGGCAGGTCAAGCGCCCGGTTCCGTCGCCGGGTTCAGCCGCCTGGTTCAGTCGCAGTTTCGCTGGCCGGTTCCAGGTGATGCGCCAACCACACGCCCAGCGCAGCCCCCACGCACTGCGCGAGCACAAAGCCGGGTGCGCTGGCCGGCGCGATGCCGGCGAAACTGTCACTCAACATGCGGCCCAGTACCGCTGCGGGGTTGGCAAACGAGGTGCTTGCCGTGAACCAATACGCCGCGCCGATGTAACACGCCACCAGGGTGCTGGCTTTGCCCACCGGCGCGCGCAGGATCACAAACAACAAGCCACCGGCCGCGACCGCCTCGGCCAGCCATTGCCCAAAACCGCTGAAGTGGCCCATTGCATCAAAACCACCGCGCAGTTTGCGGCTGGTTTGAAACAGCGGCAAATCAAACATGGCGTGGACCAGCCATGCGCCCAGCACCGCGCCAGCCAATTGCGCGGCCACAAACAGGAACGCCGTCAACGCGGTGTTTTTGGGTGCCAGGCGGCCTTTGGCCCACATCACCAGGGTGACCAGCGGGTTGAAGTGCGCGCCGCTGACGGGCCCCAAGGTTTCGATCAGCACATACAACGCGAACACCGTGGCCAGCGTGTTGGCCAGCAGCGCTATCGCAGTGTTGCCGCCACTGAGGCGCTCGGCCATGATGCCCGAGCCGATCACGGCGCACAGCAGCGCGGCGGTGCCAGCAAATTCTGCGGCAAGTGCCTGGGCAACCGTCGCCGGTGGCGCCTTCACGATTGCGCCATCCCGCGCACGCTGGTTTGAAGGCCCAATTTTTGCAATCGTTCGGGCGGCAGGTTCACCAGCAGTTCCAGGCGCCGGTGGATCGCGTGCAACGTGCCGCGAAAGGCGTTGAGGCGGTCTTCGTCGCTGCCCGGCACGGCGGAAGGGTCGGCGTAACCCCAGTGTGCGGTGGCGGGGTGGCCGGGCCAGATCGGGCAGACTTCGCCGGCCGCGTCGTCGCAGACGGTGATGATGACGTCCATTTCTGGGGCGCCCGGCTGGGCGAATTCGTCCCAGCCCTTGCTGTGCAAACCGTCGGTTGAAATCCCGGCGGCCCGCAAGACCTGCAGGCCCAGCGGGTTGGGCTGCTGGTTGGCGCGCGGGCTGCTGCCGGCAGAAAACCCCTTGAAGCGCCCGTGGCCGATGTGGTTCAGCGTGGCCTCGGCCAAAATGCTGCGCGCGGAATTGTGGGTGCACAGGAAAAGCACGTTGAGGGGTTCAGTGGCCATGGTCAGGGTGTTGGGGAAGGGTGAACAAGGGGGTGTGGAAAGAGCCTAAAAAGGCGCTGAAAAATGAGAAGGGGAAGCGCGCCCGTGTCAGCAGGCGCACGCCATCGGTGACGCACTTGGGTTGTCGACCGCCTGTGCAAGCGTTGGCAACGCGTCGGACTCCGGCACCACAAGAACCGGTGAAAAACCACCCCCCGGTGTGCGGAAGTTGGTCGTCTGCCCGTTGTAGGTGCGGGCGGTCAACAGCTGGATTTTCCCTTGGTAGGTGTAGGCGCGGATGTCAAACTTCAGTGTTGTGTTGGCACCGTCTACATTGACGACGCGCAAGCCGGGCGGCGCGATCGCCTGCGCGACAAAGTCACCGGCCAGCACATCTTGCCAGGCGCGTTTGGTGAGTTTGTCGCCCCGGTAAGCGGCTTTGCCGCCGTATCCGGCGACGGGCTTGAAAAACAGGTGGCGACGGTCGGCCCACAAGGCGGCTTCGTGGCCGGCTGCCGTTTGCTCGGCGCACAACACAGTTTTGGGAATGGTGTCGCTCAAAATTTGCCGGTCTTGTGCCGATACGCCCCAGCGGACCAACAATTCGCCATCAGAGAGCGTGACCAGATGCCGCTTGTTGGCGCGCATCGCATGCGCGTACGGGTGCGGCGTGAGCACCACGGCGCCTGCCGCATAAGCCTCGCGCAGCGCTTCGTGGCCCTTGTCGGAGAGGTCGAAATCGGTCAGGCGGTTGTAAACCAGGTCGATCGGCTGTTCCAGGCCAATGGCCTGATCGGCGCCAATGCCCGTGTCTGATGGCACCAGCCATAGTTTTCCGTTCCGCCATTGAAGGTTGCCGGGCGCAGCGATGTGCGCGGTCACCCCACGGCTTTGAAAAAGCTGGCGGAACAGGGCGAACTCGGGTGCCAAATACTGCGCGTCGGGTGTGTCGTCGACGATCGCCACGCTTCTCAATGGGGCATCTCCCCGCTGCAAGCGCCATTCGTTCTGGAACATCTCAAACCAGGTGTCGTCCAGCGCGTCCAGGCGGGTGTTGTAACCCAGGCCGTCGGTCATGGGCTGGCAACACGCCTTTTGTGAACGGGCCAGCGCGGCGCTGAGCATCGCGCCGCCGGCATTGGTGTTGATCTCGATCAGGCGGGGTTGGCCCGGGGCTTGGCCCACGCTGCCAACGCTGGCGTCAACGTGGAAGTCGTAACCCATGAACACCCCCAACGGGCCGAACGGCTTGTGTGCAATGGCCGGCGCCGTTGCGAGCGCCAAGTCTTGGTAATCTGGCAGCGCCATGACGCGTTCGATGGCGCCCACTGCCTGTTCGATCGCGTGGAGTGTGCTGCTTGACACAAACACCATGCCGCTGGAGAACAGATGCGGATGGGTTTGGGCAAGGCCGGCGGCCATCTCTTTGAGGCCGGCGTCGCGGCCCAATTCCTCGCGCAGGCGATTTGGGTCGAGCGTCTTGCACTGGCAACCCAGGTTGAAGGCGTCGGCAATGGTCATCGGGTGTCCTTCCAAACTTGAATCGATGGGGCTCAGCACGAGAGGCAGCTCGCTTCCGTCACCTGACACGCTGCACCCTGGCAGCAGTGTTCGGTCAAGTAACCCAGAAGGGCGTTCATCTGCCCAAAATTGGCGCGGTAGATCAGGTTGCGGCCCCGTGGCTCGCTGGTGATAAGCCCGGAGTGGGTGAGTTCCTTCAGGTGAAACGACAAGGCACTGTTTGACGCGCCAAGCTGCGCGGCCATGGCGCCGGGCGTCAAGCCTTGCGGGCCGGCGGCGACCAGCGCGCGAAAGGCCTGCAGGCGATGCGGCTGCGCCAAGGCAGCGAGGGACCTGACGGCGACGTGTTGATCCAGATCGGTAGAATGCATGTTTCAATTATACTTGAAATATTGAATTGATGTTGCGCCGTTGTTCCGGAGCACCGAGCCGAAGGCGCAGCGCCAATGCTCCAGAACTTTGAGCCACAACCGGCAAGCCGCCAATATGGGACCTCTTGACGGCATGGCGTCTGACAGCGCAGCGTCATATAAACGTCACAATCGGATTGAACAATGGGGCATGCATAACATCGGCAACAAGGTGCCCGCGCCCCCAGAAGCTGCAGAAAGCAACACCCCTGTGATGGCGCCAGAAAAACTCCCGCTGCTGGACCGCGACAGCAGCATCCTGGCCTTCAATGTGCGGGTGCTTGACTGGGCCAGCCGAAGCGACGTGCCTCTGATGGAACGCCTGCGTTACCTGTGCATCGTCTCCAGCAACCTCGATGAATTCTTTGAAGTGCGTGCCGAGCCGCACCTGGAGAGTTACCGCGCGGGCGACGTGAAGGGGCCCACGAGCGTGGAGTCGTTCCAGCGCGTGGCAGCAACGGCGCACAGCCTGGTCGAGCGCCAGTACACCCTGTACAACGACGTCTTGACGCCGGCTTTTGCCAAACACGGCATCCAGCTGGTCTCGCACGGCGAGCGCAACACCGCGCAGCGCCAATGGGTCAGAACCTATTTCGAACGCGAGGTAAAGCCGCTCTTGATCCCGGTCGGGCTGGATCCCGCGCACCCGTTTCCCCAGGTGGCCAACAAGTCGCTGAACTTCATCGTGCGCCTGGGCGGGCTGGACGCGTTTGGCCGCAGCAATGAGATTGCCATCGTCAAGGTGCCGCGCGTGTTGCCGCGCCTGATTCCCATGCCGGCGGAGGTGTCTGCGGGCAAGCGCCTGTTTGTGTCGCTCTCGAGCATCATCCGCGCGCACCTGACGGAGCTCTTTGAAGGCCGCGAGGTCGGGCAGTTTTCGCAGTTCCGCGTGACGCGGCATTCCGACCTGGCGGTGGACGAGGAAGAGGTGAAAAACCTGCGCACGGCGCTTCGCCTGGGTTTGCAACACCGCCATTACGGGCAGGCGGTGCGGCTGGAGGTGTCGGCCGGCTGCTCGCCCTTTCTGGCCGATTTTCTGCTCAAGCAGTTCGAGTTGCCCGAGTTGTCGCTCTACCGCGTGCACGGGCCGGTGAACCTGGTGCGGCTGTCGCAGCTGATCGATCTGGTTGACGACCCTGAGCTCGGTTTTGAGCCCTACAAGGCCTCCTACCCGATCCAGTGGAACCGCGGCCAGCCGGTGTTCGAGCAGTTGAAGACGCGCGACATCGTGATCCATCAGCCGTTTGAGAGTTTTGACGGTGTGCTGGATTTCCTGCGCGAAGCGGTGTACGACGCGAACGTGCTGGCGATCAAACAGACGATCTACCGCACTGGCCCCGATTCGGCCCTGATGGACCTGCTGCGCGAGGCCATCCGCCGGGGCAAGGAGGTAACGGTGGTGCTGGAGCTCAAGGCGCGCTTTGACGAGGAGGCCAACATCAACTGGGCCGACAAACTCGAAGCGATTGGCGCCCAGGTGCTGTATGGCGTGGTTGGTCTCAAGACCCACGCCAAGATGATGCTCGTCACACGGCGCGAAGGCAAACAGCTCAAGCGGTACGGCCACCTCTCCACCGGCAACTACAACCCGCAGACGGCGCGTCTCTACACCGACCTGAGCCACCTCACGGCGGACCCGGCCCTGACCCAGGACATGGACCACGTGTTCAACCACCTGGCCAGCCAGAGCCGCCTGCCGCGCCTCAAAAAACTGTGGCTTGCGCCGATTGACCTGCAGCGCAAGCTGATCCGCCAGATCGATGCCCTGGCCACGGCGGCCGAAGCCGGCAAACCCGCGCGCCTGGTCGCCAAGATGAATGCCCTGACCGACGAGGCAATCATCCGCGCGTTGATCAAGGCCGGCCAAAGTGGCGTGAAGATCGACCTGGTGGTGCGCGGCGCCTGCATGTTGCCGCCGGGACTGCCGAACGCCACGGCGAACATCAAGGTGCGCTCGGTGATTGGCCGCTTCCTGGAGCACTCGAGGGTGTTCTATTTCCGCATTGACGAAGAAGAGCAGTTGTACCTCTCCAGCGCCGACTGGATGAACCGCAACATGCTGCGCCGCGTCGAGCTGGCCTGGCCGGTGACCGACGCCCAGCAGCGCCAGCGCATCGTTGATGAATGCCTGGTGGCGTACCTGAACGACGGTGTCGACGCGTGGGATTTGCAGGCCGATGGCAGTTACACCAAAGTCAGTGACGCCAAGCCCGGTGTCGCCAAAGACGGTGCGGGCCCGAAACGCAAAGGCCCAAGACGCCCAGCATTGGGCGCGCAGGCCGCCCTGATGGACCGGTATTCGGGTGGCAACCCGGACCCGGCGCGCCGCTGATGGACCTCATTTTGTGGCGCCACGCCGAAGCCAAAGACCCGGACGAAGGGCAAGACGACCTCAGCCGCGCCTTGACCAGCCGCGGTGAAAAACAGGCCCAGCGCATGGCCGCCTGGCTGGACCGCCACTTGCCGCATGCGACGCGTGTGATGACCAGCCCCGCAGTACGTTGCGAGCAGACCGCGCTGGCATTGCCGCATAAATACAAGGTTCGCCCGGAACTCGCGCCGGGCTGCAGCGTGGACGACCTTCTCAAGCTGGCGCAATGGCCCGATGCCAGGGGCCCGGTGCTGGTCATCGGGCATCAGCCCGTGCTGGGCCAGACCGTCGCCCGCCTGATGGGCCTGCCCGCCGGCGAATGTGTGGTGCGGCGCGGCGCCGTGTGGTGGTTGCGTTCGCGTGAGCGGGATGGCCAGGGGCAGACGCTGGTGGTCACGGTGCAGTCGCCGGAATTGTTGTGATCGGGTCCGGCCGGGGCCTGGCCGGTCAAGTCGCATCCAGTTGCGTCAATTCTGATTGCTATTAAAATAGTAGCAATAAATCACCATTTCACGTGACTTCGATGCCAAAATAGCTTGATTTTTTGGAAAATCACGCCAAAAACCAATAAATGTTAACACCCATGTTAACATTTCTCCAAAATCACAGAAAAAAGCACCAACGATCCGGGTAGAAAAACGCCGCCCGCAATGCCGTAGGCGTGTGTGTCCCGACGGGTTTTAACGTGGTTTCAACGTTCCGTGACGTCCAGCGTCCAGCGCGTTTTTTGCCAGGCCAGCACCTCTTCTCGCAGCAGGTGGGCCGATTGCGGGTAAGCCTTCGCCCAGGTCGCGCGGCAGGCCAGGTTGATTTGTCGCTCGGGGTTTGCGGCCAGAGAAAGTGTGATGCCGCCAATGTCCGGGTCGCGCCGGGCATGGCACAAAACCACCGCCAGGCGCAGCGCCATCAGCTGGAACATGACCACCGGGTCGTCCTGCTCCAGGTCGAGCTTGCGCAACTTGCCGCGGTGGCCCAGCACCAGCAGGCTCAGGCGGTGGGATTCATCCAGCGAGAGGCCCAGCAAATCGGTGTTGTCCAGGATGTAGGCGCCATGTTTGTGGTAATCGCTGTGCGAGATCATCGAGCCGACCTCGTGCAGACGGGCGGCCCAGGCGAGTTTGCGCCGGTGGCGCAGGCGCGCTTCTTCATCCAGTCGGGTCTGGCTGGCCAGGAGTTGCTCAAAGAGCTCGCCGGCCACGGTGGCCACGCGCTCGGCCTGGGCCATGTCCACGCCAAAACGGCTGCCAAGCCGCAACACGGATGCATCGGGTAAATGCATTTGCTGCGGCGCGTCGCCCATCAGCTCGCCAATGAGGCCATGGCGCAGCCCGCCCGAGGCCAGCTGCAGCTGGTCGATCTGCAACAGGTCAAACAAAGCCCGCAAGATCGCCAGCCCGCCACCGATGATCGGCGCGCGGTCTTCCTTCAAGCCGGGCAGGCGCAGTTTGTCGCTGTGGCCGGCGGCGAGCAGCTGGTCTTCAAGCCAATCCAGGCCGTCTCGGTTGACCGCGCCCGCCTGCCGGCCGGCGGCGCCCAGTACATCGCCCACCGCGCCCACTGTGCCGGCGGAGCCGTAGGCCACGTCCCACAACTCGCGCCGGTAGGTGGCGAGGCACTCGTCGAGTACGGCCTTGGCCGCGATCTCGGCGGTTTCAAACGCCTGGCGGGTGAACTGCCCCTGCGGAAAATAGCGGTTCGACCACGAGACGCAGCCCACCCGGTAAGACTCCATCAGGTTCGGCGTCGCGCCTTCACCGACGATCAATTCCGTGGAGCGCCCGCCAATGTCGATCACCAGGCGGCGCTCGTTGCCCTGCGCCAGCGTCTGGCACACGCCCTTGTAGATCAAGCGGGCCTCTTCGCGCCCGGAAATCACCTCGATGTTGAAACCCAGCGCCTTTTTGGCCGGCACCAGAAACTCGTCGCGGTTGCGGGCTTCGCGCAGGGTCTGGGTGGCCACGGCCCGCACTTCAGCAGGCGCAAAGCCGGAAAGCCGCTCCCCAAACCGGGCCAGGCAAGCCAGGCCGCGCTCAATTGCCTCAGGGGTGAGTTGGCGCTCCTGGTCCATGCCGCTGCCCTGGCGCACCGTCTCCTTGATGTACTCGGTGCGGACATACTGGCCTTGATCGACGTGGCCGATTTCAAGGCGGAAGCTGTTGGAGCCCAGATCGACGGCAGCAAGGCGGGCGATACCCTTTGCTTGGGTTTTGTCTGGAATAGGGGCGCGATCCATGGTGTGTTCAGGGTTTCCGGGTGGGACGGGTTGCAAGCACAGGTGACAAGCTTATGTCACGGTCGTGACGACGGCGTGACAAGGCACTTGACCTGCCCTATTGAAACCAGCGATTTACCGGCTTGCTCAGTCACACCCCTGTCACAAAAAGGTCGCAAACTCAACCCTTGTTTTTTCTTGATCACTTGGAGATGCCCATGAAGTCAGAGTTGGCGAGTTTGACACTTTTAATTGTTGCAACCGCTGTTGCCGGCGGCTGCGCCACCAGCAACCCGATACCTGTGGGCATGAAGGCCGGCCAGTTTGTCGCCTACGAATGTGACGGTGGAAAACGGTTTCAGGCGCGGGCGGCCGTGGATGGAAGTTCGGTGCGCATACGTTACGAAGGGGGTTACGAACTGGATCACGTCGGCAAGGGAGTTTATGAGGGTTCAGGATGGAAATTGACGGCCGCCGGAAGCGGACCGGCTGAGCTGCAACACAACGGCAAACCCTTGTTGACGGCTTGTAAGTTAAGCTGAATTTTGTCACATGGTTGTCATATTCATTCACTAAAGTTGGTGCCTTCAGGTGCGTAACCTGCACGCTGTTTCGCGCTTTTCAAAGGGATTGCCTGTCCCTGGATTTTTATAGTCAATCATTTTTAGGAAATATCATGAAAGCATCTCCCGTCAAAGCCATTCTGGCCAGTTCTGCGCTGGCCGTTCTGGGCGCTTTTCCATTGGGCGTTTTGGCTCAGGTGATCAAGATAGACGGCTCCAGCACCGTCTACCCGGTCACAGAAGCCGTGGCCGAAGAGTTCCAGAAAGCCAACAAGGGCCTGAAGGTTACCGTTGGCGTCTCGGGCACTGGCGGCGGGTTCAAGAAATTCTGCCGCACCGAAACCGACATCTCCAACGCCTCGCGCCCCATCACGGCCTCTGAGATGGCGGACTGCAAGGCCGCCGGTGTTGAATATTTCGAATTGCCGGTGGCGTTTGACGCATTGACGGTGGTCATCAACCCGCGCAACGCCTGGCTGAAACAAGCCACAGTCGCAGAATTGAAAAAAATGTGGGAACCGGCGGCGCAGGGCAAGGTGATGCGCTGGAACCAGGTCAACCCGGCCTGGCCAGACCAGCCCATGAAACTTTTTGGCGCAGGCTCGGATTCGGGCACATTTGACTATTTCACAGAAGCGATAGTTGGCAAGTCCAAGTCCAGCCGGGGCGATTTCACGGCCTCTGAGGACGACAACGTGCTGGTGCAGGGTGTCGCGGGCGACGTGAATGCGATTGGTTACTTTGGTTATGCCTACTACGCTGAAAACCAGGGAAAACTCAAGGCGCTGCCGATCGTTGAAAAAGACGGAAAGCCGGCAGTTTCGCCCAGCCCGGAAACCGTGATTGCCGGCACCTACCAGCCGCTGGCCCGCCCGATCTTCATTTATGTGAACAGCAAATCGCTTGCCAAACCCGAAGTCAAGAAGTTTGTCGATTTTTTCATGGCCCAAGGCGCAAAAATGGCCAAGGAAGTCAAATACGTGCCGCTGCCCGCAGCCATTTACACCACCAACCTCAAACACATCGCCGACAACAAAAAAGGCACGATTTTTGGCGGGAAAAACGAAGTGGGCATCAGCATTGACGAGCTGGTCAAGCGCGAAGCCAAACTCTGATCCGCATGGCCATGCAAACCCGGCCGCGCGCGCAAGCCGGGCGGGTGGCCGAAAGTTCAACTCAGTCCTGTCCCATGGAAACATAGAATGAACAGCATCACAACCGCTGACATGCCATTGATGGAAGTTCGTCTGACAGGCAAGGAGCGTCTGGCCCAACTGGCCCAGATCAAGCAAGCGCGCAAGCGCAAGGACCGGGTCATCGAGATGATCCTGCTGGCGGCAGCGTGTGTGTCGGTGTTCACCACGGTGGGCATTGTTTACATCCTGCTGCGCGAATCGCTGGTTTTTTTCACCAATATTCCGTTGTGGGCATTCCTGACGGACACCCAGTGGACGCCGCTGTTTGACGATGCGCATTTCGGCATCATGGTGCTTCTGGCAGGCACCCTGTCGAGTTCGCTGGTGGCTCTGGCGGTGGCGATACCGATGGGGACCATCATCGCCATCTACCTTTCTGAATTCGCCGGGCACCAGACGCGGGAAATTCTCAAACCCCTGCTCGAACTTCTCTCCGGCGTTCCAACGATCATCTACGGGTTTTTCGCTCTGCTGGTCATCACACCGTTGTTGCAGAAAATTTACCCAGACCTTCCCACCTTCAACGTGTTGTCGGCTGGCCTCGTGATGGGGGTGATGATCATTCCTTACGTTTCTTCGCTCTCCGAAGACGCCATGCGCGCCGTTCCCATGAGCCTGCGCGAGGGCTCCTACGCCATGGGCGCGACCCGGTTCCAGACAGCAACCCGGGTAGTGGTTCCGGCTGCGATTTCCGGCATCGCCTCGGCCTACATTCTGGGCGTCTCCAGGGCTGTGGGGGAAACCATGATCCTGGCCGTTGCGGCCGGCATGCAACCCAATTTGACCCTGAACCCGCTGGAGCCCGCAGCCACCATCACGTCCTTCATCGTGCAGGTCGCGCTGGGTGATTTGCCGCACGGCAGTGTGGGGTATCAAACCATTTTCGCGGCGGGCTTGACACTGCTGCTCATCACGTTGATGTTCAACTTGCTGGGCCACTGGATGCGCCGCAAATACCGTGAGGCCTATTGAATCATGCCGACCGACAAAAAAAATCGCGCTGAACATCTACGCGGCATCATCCGGTCCCACAAACGTTGGGATGTGATCTTCGCCGCCCTGGGCTTGGCGGCCATGTCGCTGGCCATCCTCACTCTGGCGGCGCTGTTCACCCAGATGGTGATTGATGGCGCGCCGCGCCTGTCTGCGGAATTCTTCACCAGCTTCCCGTCCCGCCGGGCTGGGCAGGCGGGCATTTTGTCGGCTTGGGTGGGGTCGTGTTTTGTGATGCTGGTCACAGCTCTGTTTTCCAATACGGTTGGCATTTCAACTGCGATAAAACTCGAATAATATTCACGCAAGAAATGGTTAAACGACATAATATAAATAAAAATCAGCAAAAAGACCTATGTTTCTTTCTGCTGATTCGACAAGTGACTGTAAGCTCTATTTTTTTTCTTCTAAGTTTTTGCTTTGCATTTTTCTACCTATAACAAAAGTTGATACTAAGCCAACGAT